>DAOVNL010000216.1 GCA_030630245.1 Candidatus Omnitrophota bacterium
TGTTAAGATTCTTCGTCGCTATCGCTCCTCAGAATGACGAAGGATTCGGATTTATCAGAACTATGTCTCAAACGCGTTTACTTTTTCGATAGTCTCAGGCTAATTTAGACATGTATGGAAAGATTATTGTAATAACCCTTGAAAGGGGATTATTATTTGGGTAACATTATTTATGAGTCAACGAATATCTTAAATTTTAAGATATTTTCAAGCGCCGGGTTTCCCGAGAAGTTTAAACATTTTCTTCTTATATGCTTCCACTCCGGGCTGATTGAACGGGTTTACACCTGAGAGAAATCCAGACATTGCCGTTGTCTTTTCAAAAAAGTAAAACAGCTGCCCAAGATGAAAAGCGGTTCTTTTTGGTATTACAATACTAAGGTTGGGAACCTTCCCGTCACAATGCGCGCTGGCTGTGGCTTCATAAGCTTTATGGTTTATATGATCCAAGTCCATTCCAGCCAAATAATTCAAGCCATCTATATTATCTTTAAATCTAGGCACTTTTATTGTTGCCTGAGATTTTTCGATTATCAAAAATGTCTCAAACATATTTCTTTGCCCGTCCTGAATCATTTGCCCCATTGAATGCAGGTCTGTTGTAAACTCAACTGCAGCCGGAAATATCCCTTTGCCGTCCTTGCCTTCACTTTCGCCGAAAAGCTGTTTCCACCATTCCCCGAGATAATGCAGGCTCGGATGAAAACCGGACAGTACCTCTATAACTTTTCCCTTTTTGTAAAGGATATGTCTTATCCCGGCATATTTATAAGCCGGGTTTTTATCTAGACTAAGCATGCCGCATTTTTTTTCAAAGTCGCGCGCTCCTTTCAGCAATTCCCTGATGTTAATTCCGGCTACGGCTATCGGCAGCAACCCTACAGATGTTAGAACAGAAAACCTGCCTCCGACATCATCCGGGATTACAAATGTTTTGTACCCCTCAGTTTCAGCAAGCTTTCTCAGTGCTCCGGAACTTGCGTCGGTAGTCGCGATAATCCTGTCCTTAACCCCGGTTTTGCCGTAAATTTTTTCCATATACTGCTTCAATATCCTGAAAACAACCGCTGTTTCTGTTGTTGTCCCGGATTTTGAAATAACATTTACAATAACTTTCTTTTTCTTTATAACATTAAATAAATCCTGCAGATAATCCGAACTTAAGTTGTGGCCGGAAAAATATATTTTAGGGCTTTCGCTTTTAAGCTCATTGGCAAAATTTGGTTTTAAAAATTCAATACACGCCCTTGCCCCCAGATATGATCCTCCGATGCCGAGACTTATAAAAACATCACAGTTTTTCCTTATTCTCTTTGCCGTAGCCTCAATATCTTTAACCAACTTATCCTGTATAGATGAGGGCAGATTTACCCAGCCGATATAGTCATTGCCGGGACATTTTTTATCTTTTAGTTCCTTATGCACAAGCTTTATAGTTTTGGTAACAGCTTTTAATTCTTTAGCCGATACAAACCCCTTACAGTTCTTACTGATAAGCTTAATGTCTGTCATCCTTAACTTCTCCTTATTAAAAAGGTTTTAACATGTTTGGCTATTTATGATTTTTGCGTTAATATATTTTATCATTGTCTTAAATTATTAACAAGCTGAATATTTTCCTCTTATAAGAGGATGGAAGGGGGAATTTTTTGCGTAGAAAAACGCCGGAAATAAACCTGCCTTAGTAATCTCGAAGTTCTCTTCTTATAAATAACCCGCGTGAAACCGGATCGAGGAATTGCTGTAAAAAGTAATTAACGTCTTTTATAAATTTACGCGGCACATAAATCATGTCATCAGTATTTAAATCAACATTATCGCTTATATCGGCACTCTTCAGGGCCTTGGTCAGATTTAACCGCTTAGGCTCCGGCTTTTCAAATCCCCCTTCAATAAGCATCACGCTTGATATAACCGCGTGTTCCGTAAATCCCCCGGCTAAACTAACGGCCTCTAAAATAGTTTTCGCGCCCGTTAACTGATAAACTCCCGGATTTTTTACCTGGCCTAAAACAATAACCTTTTTCCCGCCGATTGCTTTTATAGAAACTGAGACCTGCGGGTTGCGTATGAATTCTTTTAGTTTTGCAGTTAAATCCCCGCGGAATTCACTAATGGTCAGCCCTGTTGCCATTACATCACCGACCAAGGTGAAGGAAATCCTCCCGTCCGGGCGAACAATAACCTCATCATCAAGATCAGGATTCTGCCATACCTTAATAAGAAGCACATCTCCGTTGCCGATAATATATTCCAGTGTTTTTCGGCCCTGCTCGGATTTGCTTTCAACAAATTGCTCAACCTTTTTATCGTCTTTTATTACAGAAATCGCCTTTTGAAATTCCTGTTCTGCCTCTTTATATCGCCCCTGATTATAAAGGATCAATCCTTTTTTATAATGCTGATCATTCTCCTGGTTTGCCGCCTCAATTGCCTTCTGGAATTCAACCCTTGCTTCTTTATACCTTGCCTGCTCATAAAACTTAAGTCCGTTCTTATAATGCTGTTCTTTTGCCTGAGAGCTGGCTAAAATTGCTTTTTTAAACTCTGCTTCAGCTGCTTTAAACTTGCCTTTTTCATAAA
>DAOVNL010000058.1 GCA_030630245.1 Candidatus Omnitrophota bacterium
ACCCTGACATCCTCTTTATATTCAATATTAGCGCGATCCGTAAGCTGGGTATCAGCCTCTACGGCATTTCCATCCATAAAAATCTGCTGACTAACCTCAACTTCCCGCGAATTGACCCTAACCTTGACAGTTTTAATCTCTATAACATCAGAGATTTTTCCCTGCGCGTTATGTCCGTTTTCAGCCTCTTCAAAAAAGATCCTGTCTCCGGTCTTAACCTTGGCCGTCAAATCAGCCTTTTGATCATTAAGTTTTATCCGCGCAGGCTTGCCCATTTGCCCCTTGACCACTTTTAAGCGGCCGTTTACTTCTACGCAGATAGCATGCCCTATTTTACCATACAGCTTCATCTTATCAACACCGGCAACAACCAAGGCGCTCAGCATATCAAGATTCTGCTGCATATCAAGCACATTGACCCGTTTTTCATTGACATATAACTCGATAAACTTTAATCCCGTGGATCTGGCGGTCATAACACAAATACCTATCGGTGTTACCATATCCGGCCCTTTAAGTTTGCCTGTCTTATCTACCACTTCATTGACCATATCCGGCAATCTGATACCGATATTTTCTTCCTTCAGAGGAAAATTTGCGGCAAGCTCCTTTTCAAAAAGAGGCGTAAGGCTTCCTCCTCCGACCAGAACCGCCGCATGAGGCACTTTTTGATTAAGTTCAAGCACAGTACACACTATAGACTCCGCGAGTTTATTTACACGCGGATGAATCGCGTCTATAATTCCTTTTGATTCGAGACTATGAACACGTCCGAGAATATCCTTAAAACTCACCTTCGGCTGCTTTAATAGCTGTTTTTTAATTATCTCGGCAGTGTTGAAATCAATAATAAATTTTTCACACAAGAATTCCGTTATTTCATCACCTGCTTCCGGGACCATGCCGTAAGCAAAAACAGTCCCGTCCTTTGTCAAAGCAATGTCAGATGTCCCGGCCCCGACATCTAATAGTAAGAGATTTAACCTGCGGATATCTGTAGGAATAATGGCATTTATTGCCGCTATCGGCTCTAAGGTGAGATTAATTACCTCAAGTCCTACGCGGCGTAAAACACTAAGCATACTGTCCAGTACAACGCGGGGTAAAAATGTTGCTATCACCTCAACTGACATGCTGCGGCCGAAATGGCCTCTCAGGTCACCGATGAGCGCCCCGTCCAGCTCATAATATACTACGCTGTATCCGACACAATAAAAATCACCGCTTCCGAAATCACTTTTCGCGTCATTTAAAACACTGCTTACCGCTTCCAGCTCAAGATTGCGAACAGCATCTTCGGGGATCTCTTCGTTAAGGGAAAGTTCTTTATTTACCTTTGCCTTAACTGTCTTAAGCGCGCGCCCGGCAACAGCTACCCCCACATCCCGAAACTCTACATCCAGCCTCTTTTGAAGGCTCTCTTTAATATCTGTTACGATCTTGGCGACTTCATTTATATTATGTATCTGGCCGTCAAGCATTGTTCTTGTTTTATGCTCAACAACCTCGACATCAATAATCTTTAATTTATCCGCTGCTTTTTCCGCGACGATACCTACCACCTTGCGTGTTCCGATATCTAAAGAAAAAACAAGATCCGATTTACTTCCCATTTTCTTTATTTCCTCTCCTACATGCCCAGCGTGGAAAGCACAGCATCCAATGCCTCGGGTTTAGGCAGATAAAGCTGAGAACATTCCAGCCGCGTCTCAGAAATATATAACTCTACATCAACAAGAAAAACTTCATCGGCAATTTGCCCGATTTCCACAAGGATAAAATTAAGCATTGCTCCAAGCATATCATTAGCCATAGCCGGAACACTTGCGACAGCATCCATCGCGACTACCTGCGTCAGAGCGCTGAGATATGAACCGCATAAGATAGAGCCCACCTCTTTTAATGCTGACTGGGCTATCTCGTCCTGCATATCAACTTCTTCTTCTCCTAAAAGCTTTTTCGTCAAAAAAGCCGCGCTTTTCGGTGAAAAAATAGTCAACATTGTCCCCTGCATTTCCCTGAGCACCTCAAGATATACAACGTAAACAAGCTTTTCCGGCCCGCCCAGCACATATGATACATCATCTAAAGGCACAAGCTTAACCGACGGAACGCTTATGTCTATTGTTTCGCTGATCAGCTGGGAAAGAGCCGTTGCCGCGTTCCCCGCTCCGATATTACCCATTTCACGCAGCGCATCCAGCTGAACATCCGTTAACTCAGCCATTTTGTTTTCCTCCTTAAGAATTCAAAGTCTATCATCACGATTTTTGTGAAAAATAAAACTACCCTAGTAATGTGGCTACATCAAGAATCAATGCCACCCTTCCGTCCCCTAATATGGTTGCTCCGGAAAATCCTTTAATTCCCTTTAAAAAGGTTCCAATGGATTTTATAACAACTTCCTGCTGTCCTAATACCTGGTTCACAACCAGGCCTGCTTTTTTCGTTCCGCTCTCCACAACTACAATAGCGATCTCTTTATCTTCCTCCCTCTTCTCGCCCTGAACACTTTCTGCTTTTTGCGGCGGATTTATCTGCCGGTTTTTCAGGGCTTTGTCTAAACGAAACAGCGGAAGCACTTCATCGCGCAAATTTATTACTTCAAACTTTTCTATATGCTTAATCCTGCTCCTTTTAACCTTTACTGTTTCGGCAATATTCGCGATCGGAATAGCATAAATCTCATTATTTACCTCTACAAGCATTGCTTTGATAATAGCAACTGTAAGCGGCAGCTTTAAGTTAAAACTGCTGCCCTTGTTGACCTCAGAATCAAACACAAGGCTCCCGCCTAAAGATTCTATTTTCATCGTTACAACATCCATGCCTACTCCGCGGCCTGAGGTATCTGTAATCTTTGTTACGGAGCTGAATCCGGGAAGAAGAATAACATTGAGGATATCCTTATCGCTCATCTTATTAGCTTCTTCCTCATCCATAAAATCTTTTTTAACGGCGATCTCACGCAGTTTATTCGGATCAATCCCCTTACCATCATCAGAAACCCGCACCAACACATATGTCCGCTCCCTTACAGCAGACAATTTTATTGTTCCGACCGGGCTTTTATTCTTAACCTTGCGGTCTTCCGGTAATTCAATCCCGTGGTCAATGCTGTTGCGTAAAAGATGCACTAAAGGATCCGCTATTTCATCAAGCACGGTTCTGTCAAGTTCGATCTCTCCGCCGGTAACTTCCAGGTTAATCTGTTTTTTTTCACTGCGCGCAAGATCCCGCACCATGCGCGGAAAGCGGTCAAAAACCTGAGCCATGGGGATAAGGCGAGCCTGCATTACCTCATCCTGCAAATCACCGGTCAGGCGGTCTATGCTCGTCAAAATTTCATTTAAAGTCTTAAGCTGGTGCGTCTGGGCGATCTGCATCAGGCGAATCTTAGAGATTACCAGCTCTCCGACAAAATTCATCAGCTTATCAAGCCGCTGCGTACTAACTCTAATGCTTTGTATTTTTTTAAAGCTTAGCCGCTGCGTTCCGCCTTCTGCTCTCTTTTTATTAACAGCCGCACTGACATTAGTTTCAAGGGTGTCGTCTTTTTCCTCCGGCAGATCATTTATATTCAAGATATGCTTTACAGCAACCTTTTCAACCTCCATTACCATTTTTAAGTCTTCTTCGATCTTTTTCTTCGCGAAATCGCTCAAAAACAACAGGGAAAATACCTGTCCCATCCGGTTCACTTCCAGATCTTCGATCGGAGGCGAAGATTTTATAACCTCACCCATCTGTTCAAGCTTATGAAAGATCATAAAGACCCTGACTGATTTTAACTGACAATCAGCGCTCAAATGCATGTCTATTAGATAAATCTTTGACTTCCGGCCGGCGCACGCGCTGATCAGGTTTTGTTTTTCCAGGGAAGTCAGGATTATTTCTTTTATTTCTTCGAGCTTGGCCTGTTTTATCGCTGAGATCAAAGGGATGACACTTTCAAGCCGGACAATAACCGCGTCAACGTCTAATTTTAAATCCTTTTCCCCCTTGATCTCATCCAGCAGCATCTGGAGCATATCCAGGCAATCAAGTAAGCTGTCAACAACCTCTGTAGTAACCGCGATCTTCTGAGTTCTAAAGATATCCAGAACGTCTTCCATCTTATGGGTTAATTTGGTAAGGGCCTCAAAACCCATTGTGGCCGACATTCCTTTTAAAGTATGCGCGCTGCGGAAAATCTCGTTTAAAATTTTTATGTTCTGAGGGTCTTTTTCTAAAACAAGCACGGCATTATTTATTATTTGCAAATGTTCTTCAGATTCGGCAATAAATAATGTTCTGTATTGTTCAACTCCCATTTATCAAATCCTTTTATATTCTGACATGCTTCATTATTTCAAGGCCCATATGCGATATAGGTAAAACCTTATCAATAATTCCTTCTTCTATCGCTACCCGCGGCATCCCGTAGACGACACAACTGGACTCATCTTCAGCCAATGTTATCCCCCCGGCATTTCTAATATTTCTCATGCCCGCTACGCCGTCCTGCCCCATCCCTGTGAGTAAAACGCCGATCGTTTTTGCCCCGAAAACCTTAACCACTGAATCCATCATCACATTTATGGAAGGGCGAACCCTGTTAACTTTCGGTCCTGTATTAAGACGTATAACCGCGTTATCATTCCGCGTTTCCACCACCATATGATAATCACCCGGAGCGATATACCCGTGCCCGGCCTGGATTATATCGCCGTCTTCGGCTTCTTTTATGTCAATTTTTGTCAGCCAGTTTAACCTTTCCGCCATAGACCGGGTAAATCCCGCGGGCATATGCTGCACAAACAAAAATGCCACCGGAATGTCTGCTGAAAAATAAGGCAGTATTTCCTTAATTGCTTTCGGGCCTCCGGTAGAAGCGCCTATAGCCACAATTTTACTTAAACCCGATGGCGCCTTGGATTGTACGGCAGGCGCTATATTTTTAAACATATTAAAAACAGCGCGGACTTTCTTAACATCTACCTTGCTGGCCGCTTTTACCTTGCGTATAATTTCTTGATCAACGGTTTCTATATCAAGTGATATTTCACCGCTCGGCTTATTCACAACCTCAACCGCTCCCAGTTCTAACGCCTTTAACGCGTTGGGCCCGCCCGGAGTTACGTTCGCGCTGATAATAACCACCGGTGTCGGCACCTCATTCATTATATAGGTAAGCGCGGTTAATCCATCGATATCAGGCATAGCCAGATCCAATGTTATTACATCCGGCTTCATCTTCACAACTTTTTTAATAGCCTCCGCGCCGGTTTTCGCGCAATCAAAGACCTCAATTTCGCTATCTGAGTTCAGAATATCGCTAATCCGCCTGCGCATGAAAGCTGAGTCGTCAACAATAAGCACCCGAATCATATTATTTTCTCTCCATGGGCAAGTGTTCTTACCCTTACCTCACCTGTCTCCAAATAAAAATAAAGTGACCGGCCGTAAGATCCTCCGGTATCTTCAGCGACAAGCTTAAGCTTTAATGATTTCAATACTTCTTTGACTTTTTCTACATTACGGGCACCTATATTAAAAACCTTATTTGTTTTGGCAAACCCGAACATATGCGCGCCTCCCATGATTTTAGCCCTCACAAAACGCCTATCCGCGCCAAGTTCTTCCAGTTTTTCTAATAAATCCGGGATTGCCGTATTGGCAAATTTTCCCCGGTTAGCTTTGTTCTTTACAGCTTCAATATCCGGCAGCATTATATGGGCAAGCCCGCCTATTTTCGCCCGGGCATAATACAAGATAACTCCCACGCAGGAACCAATACCTAATGATGAAAGCACAACAGGCGCCTTCGCGATTTTCAAGTCGGCCATTCCAACATGAATTTCCTTTGCTTCATAGTCCATTTTTTTTATGCTCCGATCGCGGATAAAATTGCATCCAAGCTTCCAGGATTGGGTAATAAAAAGAAATGCCCACTAACACTCTTTTCAGCATCAATAAATTCCG
>DAOVNL010000021.1 GCA_030630245.1 Candidatus Omnitrophota bacterium
CAAAACTGAAATTTAATTTTAAAGGAACTGATGTTGACCTGTATCAAAAACTGCGTGATAACCAGCAGGTAGGCTATGGCGCTCTTATTAAATCCGGGCAGTTCAGCATTCTTTCCTATTCTCCTGAATTGTTTTTCCGGCAGTCAAAAGAACATATCCGCGCGCGGCCGATGAAAGGCACCATGTCCAGAGGAATAAACGCGCAAGATGATATAAAGATCCGAAAATTTCTGAGCAATGACCCCAAAAACCGCGCGGAAAATATCATGATCGTCGACTTATTGCGCAATGACCTGGGAAAAATCTCCGAAACATCAAGCGTTAAGGCAACCCGCCTGTTCCATGTGGAAAAATATAAAACGCTCTTTCAGATGACCTCTACGGTAGAAAGTAAATTAAAAAAAGGAATCGGCCTCTATGATCTGTTCGCCAGCCTGCACCCTTGCGGCTCTGTGACCGGAGCACCGAAAATACGCACCATGGAAATAATAAAACAGCTTGAGCCGGAGGACAGAAAAATATACACCGGATCCATCGGATATATCAGCCCGGAAAATAATTCTGTTTTTAACGTGGCCATCCGCACCATTTTACTAAAAGGCACAAAAGGTGAAATGGGCATAGGCGGAGGGATAACATACAGCTCCTGCCCTGAATCCGAATGGAATGAATGCAAACTAAAAGCAAAATTTCTCACTCATGCCCCGTTTCAGCTGATCGAGACAATGCGAGCATCAAAAAAAGAAGGTATATTTTTATTCGATCCGCATTTAAAACGTTTGCGCGCATCAGCGGAATTTTTTGGGTTCGCGTTTAAGCTTAAAAAAATCCGCGAGGTACTCAGGCGGAAGATCAATACCCTGCACCCTGATAAAAATTATAAATTGCGCCTTTTACTGAAAATATCCGGGGATATTTTTGTCTACGCCTCTATTTTAAGCCGGCAAAAACCGCGTATAAGTATATCAAAAATATGCATAAGCCCCTACCGCTTAAACCCCCAGAACATTTACCTTTACCATAAAACTACAAACCGCGGACTTTATAACCGGGAGTTCACAAAATACAAAAAGCGGGGATTTTTCGATGTTATTTTTCTGAACAAAAAAGAGGAGATTTGCGAAGGCGCGATCTCCAATATTTTCCTGAAAAAAAAAGGGGTTTACTATACGCCTCCCGTCACCTGCGGCATGCTGCCGGGAGTATTTAGAGAATATTTTATGAAAACGCATAAAGGCAGGGTAAAAGAAAAGATCCTCAGCCTCGAGGATCTCAGAACAGCAGATATTATATATTGCGCGAATTCAGTCCGCGGGATGGTTAGGGTAAAGCTGAAAGATAATCAATAGTCCATGGTCGACAGACCACAGATAAATAAGTTTTGTGGACTGTGGACAAATCATTTGAAGGCTGATAGCCGGGTTAAACCTGCCTTACCTGAAAACAGTGCACGCCTATTTCCTTATTGTCGATATAAAATTTAATCGCGTATTCCCCCGCAACATCATAGCGGATATTCACAAACTGGCCGATAAATCCAAAGTTGCGCTGGGGGTCTACCTTAACCTCCTGCGATATACTTGCCAGCTGCTTCTGAGACTGGTTATTTAAGACCAGCCGGCAGGTGAATTTATCCTGATTGTTTACTCCCCCGATATTAGTTACAATGAACATCAGGGGATGGTGCGTCGGCAGCGTACGTACATTTATGTTTTCGAAAATTCCGGCCATGCTTAGTTTCCCCTCACGGCTCACGGAAGCATAATCACATAAAAAAGAAAAATTTAACTTTGCGTTTAGTACACTCATTTTTATCCTCATTCCTTAATGTTTTGGGTGTGATTGCACAAGGTAATAACGCTAACTTCCTGCCTTTGCGTTATGAGATTTTCTGCGGCATTCAAAAACATAACGTGTTATCGCGTTTTTCACTTGCGGAGACATTTTTATGAATTTAAATCTTGTTTCAAACCACATCTTCTCACCCTTGACTCCCACCACTCCTATCAGATCAGAACACACTACCTCTGCTTCTGTTTTGACGATGTCCTTTACATGCGGCAGGGTAATTGTCAACTGCATCCTGTGCGCCTGCTGCAATTGATGGTTTAAGTAAACCTTTACGCCTCCGGCGCTGATGTCACGCGTTTTCGTCCTGATAATGGTTGTTGTGCCTGAGAAATCCGACATAAATTCTACTTCTACAAGATCCTCTATCCTTTTATATACCCTTTTCTGAACCATTTAAATCCTCCCTTTAATTTTAATCAATTAAAGCCTGCTCTCTTACTTCTTGCGCGGCCTCGGCGCCGCAAAGAGCCTCGGTAATGCTAAGAGCAAATTCAAATGCCGTACCAGGCCCCCTGCTTGTAATAATATTGCCGTCGATGACCACGGCATCTTTGCTGTATACAACCTGCGGACTAAATAGCTTTTCGAAAGACGGATAGCATGTTGCCTTCTTGCCTTCAAGAATACCGGCTTTTGCAAGCACACACGCGGGACTTGCGCAAATAGCCGCGATAATTTTGTTCTGTTGAAAACATGCCTGAAGCATATCGTTTACAACCTCAGATTCCGCAAGGTTTTTTGCCCCCGCACTTCCTCCCGGCAGTAAGAACACGTCAGGGATAATCGCCAGATCTTTCAAAAAAACATCTGCCTGCACTGTAATATTGCGGGAACCCTTCACCAGCAAATCGTTATTTATCGCCGCATTGATAACACTCAATTCTGTTCTTCGCAAGATATCAATGCTTATCACAGCCTCCATCTCTTCAAAACCATCCGCCAAGGCAACAACAACGCTTTTACCCATCTCCCGCATCATTCCTTTTTATTTAAATATTCGCTTATCCAAAATTTATTATGCACTTATTGTACTCTTTTCTCTGTTTTTTTGTCAAATCAAACTATTCTTGCCCAGTGATCGGTAAGTCAATGGAGGCATGTCATATCTTCACGCAAAATAGATTCTCTTTAGCTGTTTAAAACACAATACGATATCTTTTAAACATAATCCCCCCCATACACTCACCGATTACCTTGCCCAAACCGCTGATTCCGCAATGACCCGCGCTGCAAGCGGATAAACTCAATTAATCAACTACCCCGCAACAAGCTACGGGGTATCGAAGGGTCAATTCGACTATAGAGCTTTTATCAGCATAGCTGAGAAAAGCTCTAAATCTCATTGAAATTAGGATTCTCTTGTGTCATTTTGTTTTTTTCTATCGGGATCAACACAAATTTACCTATAGCTACTTCCCCTTCTACAGAAGCCCTTCTAAGTACCCAGGGAGAATTTTTTGAAACCAGCCAAAATTCTATTTTTAGTTCCCCTTCATGCAAATCCCAAAAAGGAAAAGCGCTTGGAGATCGGAATTCCCAACGCCCTTTGCCTGCTTCAAGATACCAACGCGGCTCAGAAAATATATAATTTGAATAATGCTTTCCCTTACTCTCAACAGCATCAATATACAAAAAAGGACAATATTTTCTCCAGCTATGATATAAACTTATATAAAGCTGATAATAGCCGTCTTTAGGGACATTTATTGTTATATATCCTTTTTCGTCAGCTTTTTGTGTTAAAATCACATCTTTATTCCCAACTTTCCCAATCTGCCAGCTGCCTTTAGCATCTGTAGCCGGAAATGAGTAAAATGACTGTTCCGCATGCAAAACCGGGCAAATAATGCAAGCGAAAATAAGAACAAAAGCTAAAAACTTTATCTTGATCCCCTCAAACATAATTTGGCAATTCTGAATATATATATGTATTATCTTCTTGGCATCCCCCATGACATGGCAACTTCCTTTAAACTACATCCTTTAATCAAAATTTTAGACTTTCTTATCTCCCCCAGTCCCTGCTGAAAACCATCCCGCAAATGTTTAACATAATACCAAGGCACTCCCAGATCTTCATCATGTGGTTGAGATATCCAGTTTTTTGTAATAATTCGCGCGGCAGTAGCGTCGGTAGCTACAGGATCATATCCGGCAATTACAAGATATCCGCCAATCCTCTTGCTAATATCCACAGGCTCTCCCCCAAACGAAACAACAACCCCGTCACCTTCCATTCCATATACTCCGCTAATTACAGTAAGCTTTGGCTTGATGCCTTTATTTATATCCACAATTACCTGGTCAATCCCCGCGGCTTGAAGTCTAACCCGTGGTTCTCCATATAAAATTGACGGCATAATCCCGATAAAATTCTTCATACCAAACGTTACCGGCATGGGCCAATGATGAGTTTTAAGCACAGCCACAGATATAACCACATCAGCATCAGAAACCAGGTTTGGAATTGCCAGCCATTGAATTTTTGTATCTGAGGGAATGTATTTAAAAAATTTTGTATGTTTCCGCAGATTAACTAGATATGCGCGCTGGCCGAATTTTTTATTTATAAGTTCAATGTGCTTTTTTATTTGCGCGCCCCTTTTCCCTTCTTTGCCGCCCCATTCTATTTCTGATGAGCGATCACTTAAATACGCAGGCTGGCCGAATTTTTTATTTATAAGTTCAATATGCTTTTCTATCTGCGCGCCTTCTCTTCCCTTTTCCCCTCCCCATTTTATTTTCAGCGGACGTTCAAACCACTCTCCGACAATAACACATTTTGCTCCTGCTTTTATACATTCTCTAACCACAGCAGCTACCACTTCCGGATGCGGGATTTCACCGGATGTAACCGGGTCATGCCCCATTAGCCCTCCGGCGATATAATTAGGCTTGATAAATACAGTTTGTCCGGGTTTAACAACTTTCCTGAGACCGCCTATCGCATTCAATGCCTCTCTGGTTATTTTACTCACATCCATCCCTTTTATTACCGAAACAAGGCTCACCGGAGCATCATTCTCCGTTGCAGCATATAAATGCCGCGCCCATGGATGCACTGTTGCTAACGAAGCGCTAAAACATAAGCTGTTTTTTAAAAATTCTCTTCTCGTAAATTTTTTCATTTTCTATCGTTAAAATATTATTCCTTATCGGTATCTGCTTTTTTAAAAAAGCCATCGGCCTTCCCGGCTCTAAGACACATAAGAATTTCTTTTCTTTTCATCTAAAAAATAGCGCGCGCTTCTTGTGAGACTTTGCTCCGCGGGATAAAGAGAATCAAACCCCAAACTTTTAATCCTTTCTATACTATATACCCTATTTTTTAAGAAAAACTCTAACCTTTTTCCTATAAAAGGGGTATTCAAAAGAAAAGGATTTAAAGCTGCAGGAACATTCCAGGGAGCAGATAAGTTTATTGCCCTGCTTAATATTGTAAAAACTTCTTTAATGGTTAAAACTTCATTATCGGCAACAAAAACCGTTTCTTTTAAAAATTCATCGTTATTTAAAGAAAAAATCATCGCCTCCACCACATTCTTTACATATACAAGATGGAATTTCTTTCTTCCGCCGCCTATTAAAGGAAGCAGTCTAAATTTTAAAAGGTGAAGAAGCAAACCTAACATATGCGGCTCACCCTCTCCATAGACCATACACGGCCTTAGAATAACGGATCTCAATCCCTTTTTCCTGTAATCGATAACCTTCTTTTCTGCCTCAATCTTTGACTCTCCGTAGATATTTGTCGCCTTATAAGGCAAATCTTCATATAAAGGCGCACAATCATTGCCGCTTACTACACTAACCGAGCTAAGATACACCATCCTTTCAACATTTAATTTTTTAGCAAGTCTGCAAATATTCTCTGTGCCTAAAACATTTATTTTATATAACAGGTTTCTATTTCTATTCTTCACATAACCCGCGCAATGAAAAATGACATCTATTCTATGATTGAGTATTTTCTCTAAAGACGCATCCTGAGTAATATCCGCGTATATAAACTTTACTCCTAAAGGTTCTAAAGTTTTTGCTTTTTCTTTATTTCTTACTAAACATAAAATATTAAAATTGCCTTTTGATAATCTTCTTACTAAAAATCTGCCTATAAAACCTGTTGAGCCGGTAATTAAAACATTCACCGCGATTTTACCATTTTTATTTTTTCACTTCTTTTTCTTAAAATACTTTCTATCTTTGTTAAATCTTCCTCTTTTATTTTCCAGCCTACGCTTTCCATATTTTCCCCCAACTGCCTTAAATCCCTTGCCCCTGCCAAAATAGAAGTAATACCTTTTTTATTATATGTCCAGTTTAAAACTAATTGGGTTAAAGTTTTATTATACTCAAAGGCTATTTCTTTTAGATCTTGTAAGATTTCTTTATTTATAGAAAATAGAGGCGGTTTTAAATCTTTATGCCTTTTTCTGCAGAGATCAGAAGGGATCTTTACTCCTTCAAAAAAGAATTTTCCCGTTAGTATCCCTGAATGCAAAGGTATATAACCAATTACAGAGATATTATTTTCTATACAGAAAGGGATTATATCTTCCTCTATCTGTCTGCTAAACATATTGTAAGGAGGCTGTATGGTATGCACGGGAGAATATCGCATAAATTCTTTCATCTGTTCGACAGAATAGTTACTGAGCCCTACTGCCTTTATTATACCTTTATTATAAAATTCATACATGGTTTCCGCAGTTTCCCTAATCGGAGTATGCGGATCCGGCCAATGAACCTGATAAATATCTATGTAATCGGTTTGTAACCTTTTTCTTGATTCATCCAGCTCTCTGAGCATAACTTTTCTTTTAAGATTATTGTATATCTTAGGGCCTAACCAGCTTAAACCCAGCTTTGTGGCAAGAATCATTTCTTTTCTTCTATTCTTCTTTTTTAAAAACTTTCCTATCAGCTCTTCTGAATGCCCTTTTCCATAAACAGGCGCTGTGTCTACAAGATTTATACCCGATTCTAAGAACTTTTCCAAAACGGAGAAAGAATCTCTATCGTCTTGTTTACCCCACCAGGCATCACAACCAAATGCCCAGGTTCCAAGGCCTAATACTGAAAGTTTTATTTCCGAACCTTGAATTTTCTTATATTCCATAGTCACCTCTTTTATTTTTATTCAGAAATAAAGGCCTTTTCCCGCCTTTAATTCTATGACAAACTCCCGTACCCGAAACTAATTCACCTACAGCCATTTTGATACCGGGATAGATTTTGCAATTCCAAACTCATGCATTATACCCCATTCCTTTATTGTCAATTACTTCTTTTCTTTTTTGATAACATCTAAAAACGCTTTTACGATTTCCGGGTCAAACTGGGTTCCGGATACTTTTTTGATCTTTACTATGGCATCCTTTTGCGAACACGCCTTGCGGTAACGGCGGTCAGAAGTCAAGGCCTCATATGTATCGGCAAGAGCAATGATTCGGGCCCCCAAAGGAATTTCTTCGCCTTTTAACCCGTAAGGATATCCCTCTCCGTCCCACCTTTCATGATGGTGCAAAATAAACGGTATGAGCGCATGAAAAAAATGAATCGGCCGCAAAATATCTGCTCCTATCTGAGGATGCTTCTTTATCTCGTCGTATTCTTTCGGTGTTAGCCATTTCTTTTTAAGCAGAATTCTTTCGCTGATGCCTATCTTACCCAGATCATGCAGTATTGCCGCCTGGCGAACCTTCTCTATTTCTTCTTCAGATAAATTCTTCTCTTTGGCAATTTCCGTCGCATAGTGAACCGTTTTTTCAACATGCTCTCCCGTATAATGGTCTTTTATGTCTATAGTTTTAGCAAAGGCAAATATCGCCTCTGCCAGGCTTTGATTGGCTCTTTTGGTCAGCTTACCCAGCTTGTCTTTAAGTTTTTTTACATCCTCTTCAGTCTCAGCCGCATGCGCACTTGATATTTTACTCTTTGCAACGTTCTCCGCGGAATAAACCCTGTCGCCTCCGGTTTCTTTGGCTTTATTTAATATATATTCGGCGATCCTGATAAAATCGCTTCCTTTGTGAATTTTGTCTTCCGGAAAGCAAGCGACCGAAACGCTTAATTTCAATTTTACCTTATGGTTCTTGTTCCCGAAATTATTCAGCTTGATAACCTCAAGCAGTCTTTGCGCCAGGATTAAAGCGATATCTTTTCCCGCGCCCGGGGTAATAATAATAAATTCCTCTCCTCCAAAACGGATAACCGTATCATATTTGCGCACCATCAGGATAAGCTGCTTAGCAAGCTGCTTTAGGACAAGATCTCCAAACTGATGCCCGTATACGTCATTTATAGACTTAAAATAATCGACATCAAGCATAATAACAGAAAGCGGAAGAGAATGGCGCTTCGCCCGCATAAATTCCGCCTTGATCGCTTCGGCAAAATACCGGTGATTATAAAGATTGGTCAGCGAATCGCGCAGTGCCATCTGCTTTAATTTCATATTTGTTTTTAACAGTTCTTTGTTCAGGGATTTCATATCCCGATCCATCTGAATACGCTTTATAACATTAGCCATCATGCCGGCGACGATCTTGAGCAGACTTTGAATGTCTTCCGGCCACACCTTTTCCTCTTTTACGGAGTTAAAACCCAGAAACCCTATCGTTCGCCCCTGATAAAACATCGGAACGTTTATCAACGACCGGATACCTTCAGTCTGCCACTCGTCTTTTTCAGCCTGTGCCTGCCTGGGCAGGCCGGCAACGCTGGGTACATGTACTGTTTGAGCC
>DAOVNL010000150.1 GCA_030630245.1 Candidatus Omnitrophota bacterium
AGGAAGCGGCGGGTTAAGGTTTAAAAAAGGTATACAGATGTTTCAGATTACACTGGAAAATATTTCTTTGCTTACATATTTTATTGTGTTTGTATCGGGCATTATAATTTGTTTCACCCCCTGTGTATATCCGATACTGCCGGTCATCGTCGGTTATATAGGGGGCTCTGAAATAAAAACAAAAACAGAGGGGTTTATACGCTCGTTAAGCTATGTGTTGGGCCTTGCTCTTGTTTACTCTGGCCTGGGAGCGGTGGCTGCGCTTAGCGGTTCTTTATTCGGGACTTTTCAGAATAGTTTCTGGCTGAATTTATTTGTGGGAAATATGTTTATTGTGATGGGGCTGTTTATGCTTGATGTTTTTCATTTTCCCAATATCAGTTTTCATAAGGCGAACAGGATGAAAAATGCCTCAGGTATCGGCAGTGCGTTTTTGATCGGCGCGGTTTCCGGTTTAGTATTGGGACCCTGCACAACGCCTGTTTTGGGGGTAATACTTACTTATGTTGCCGCAAAACAGAACCTGTTTTTGGGGATAACACTGCTGTTCACCTATGCTTTGGGCTTAGGCGTGCCGTTATTAATACTTGGGGCATTTGTCGGATTGCTCAAAAAGATGCCCAAATCAGGCAGCTGGATGATCCGCATTAAAAAAATATTTGGCCTTTTGTTGATCGGCGCTGGAGAATATTTCCTGGTCGGCTTGAGGTGATATGAGAAAATCTGCGTTACTCTTGGATTTTTACGCCCTGACGATGGTTACTGCGTATCAGCGGTTCTTACCGCATGCAGAGGCAACTTTTGATTTGTTTATCCGCAATCTTCCGAAAAACAGGTCTTTTTTGGTTGCTTGCGGGATTAACGACGCTCTTTCATATCTGAAAACTTTTGCTTTTACAAGGGATGATATTGCCTACTTAAAGCGATTTAATTTTGAAAGTGATTAAGAAAGCAGGTTTACCGCTTAAAGGACAGAAAAGGCTTACCCGGTAATTAAAAGCAGCCGGCTGAAAAAACTGATTATTGAACTTAGTAAACAGCTTAAAGAAAAAGAAAAGGATTAAGGATCTTTAAAAATAAAGGGATTAAAGACAGTGAAAAAGAACAGCGGAAGCAATAAAAATAAAATGGGTTTTGAAATAGAATTTTTCGAAAAACTTGTTGAAGAAAAACCGGATTTTGTAGATGTATTGATTCCTCTGGCCGAGGCTTATACTAAAACAGGAGATTACGGCAGGGGCCTGGCTGTTGATAAGCGCCTTAGCGAACTAAGGCCGGATGATGCTATCGTGTACTATAATCTTGCGTGCAGTTTTTCTTTAACGGGAAAGATAAACGAAGCAATTGAGGCGCTGAAAAAGGCGGTCAATTTAGGGTATGATGATTTTGATTATATGAATATTGATCAGGATCTTTTGAATGTGAGAAATAACAACAGATACAAGGAGATATTCACCAAATGGACAAAGCAGAAAAGGGGTTAGAAGAAATGGAGTGGATCAGCCGGTTTGATGAACTTAAAAGCTCCGCGTTGAAAGAACTTGCTAATATTGGTATTAGTCATGTAGCAACAGCTATCGGAGAAATATCCGGAGAAAAAATTGATATTTCTTTGCCTGATATGAGTGATTTTTATAAATCGCGCTTAATTTCAAACGGTACTAGCGGATTGGTAGCGGCGTATCTGACGGTGGAGGGGATTTCCGATTGCACGGAGGCATTGATCCTGTTGCCGAAAAAAGATGCTCTGGAGCTTATGAATAAATTTGTTAATAGTGAAGAGCTGGATAAAACCGAGGTGAGCAGCCTGCCGCTTGCGGATCAAAAAAGTATCTTTTGTGAGATTGCAAGCATTATTGCCTTTACCTATTTTTCCGCTGTGGATGCTATGTTTAATCTGAAAACTCACTGCGGGATTCCGCTGGTAAGTTTTGGTGATGAAGAGTTTTCTGATTTTATTAATAACACGATAAAGATGGGTGAGGGTATAAGCATTAATACTTCTTTCTCAAGCGATGAGAAACAGCTTAACGGAAACTTTATGCTTATACCTGATCCGAAGAGTGTTGATGTGTTTTTCAGGGCGATTGGCCTGGTTGTTTGATATTTTAAAGGTTGAGATATCCCATGTCGAATAATAAAAATCCATTGCCAACCGTAGATATTATTATTGAATATGAGAACGGCGTTGTTCTCATCGAAAGAAAGAATCCTCCGTATGGATGGGCGATCCCCGGGGGATTTGTCGAGTATAACGAAAGCCTGGAATCAGCGGCCTTGCGTGAGGCAAAGGAAGAAACAAATTTAACTGTTTTTAACCTCAAGCAATTCCACGCGTATTCTGCTTGGGATCGTGACCCGAGAGGGCATACAATAGCAAATGTTTTTACAGCATTTGGCAAAGGTAAGCTTTCCGCTGCCAGTGATGCCGAAAATGCGGCGGTGTTTTTTTTGGAAAACCTGCCGGAGAGAATTGCTTTTGATCACAGAAAAATACTTGATGATTATTTTTGTTTAAAAAACGGGAAGGAGCCTCAATGGTAAGCGTCAGCCTTTATAAAATCATTATGCATGAGAACAAGCACGATCAAATAATTATCCTTAAAGAAAAGGAAGGCCAACGGCAGATACCGATCATTATTGGAGTAGCTGAGGCAGCGGCAATTAAAATGAAAGTGAGCAATATCAGGCCTCCGCGCCCTTTAACGCATGATCTGCTGAAAAATGTTATTGATCAAATGGGAGCACGCCTGCAGAGTGTTATTATAAATAAGCTTGAAGGCAATACTTTTTACGCGCGGCTGTTTATACGAACTGCCGAAGAGAAGGTTATAAATATCGATGCGCGTCCGAGCGATAGTATCGCGCTTGCCCTGCGTGCGGAAGCCCCGATTTTTGTTGAAGAAGAGGTTTTTAAAAAACTGCAGTTTTTAAATGGATAAAACGGCGAGGATTATCTCACTTAGATTAAAAGCGCTCAAACAAAACAGGATACTGAAGATTGTTGAGTCTACTGCGCAAGAACTTGGCATCAGTGTTTACCTTGTCGGAGGCGCTCTGCGTAACCTGTTTGTAAGCGAGAAACTGCGGCGAAAAGTTGACTGGGATTTTGCCGTTAGCCATAAGGCAGTTTTGCTGGGCAAACGGGTCGCGAAAAAGCTGGAGGTTTCTTTTTTTGTGTTTGATCGGGCAGGCAGGACCGCGAGGGTTATTTGCAATAAGACAGGCCTCCCATGGGAGCTTGACTTTAGCGAGTTTAAAGGCAGAAATATCGTAGAGGATCTCCGCCGGCGTGATTTTACCATAAATACGCTGTGTCTTGACCTGCGTGCGCTGATGGCGGATTCAAAGGAAAAAGCTTTTTTTGATCATTTTTCGGCAGTTGAAGATATTAAGCATAAATGTGTCCGCCTAACATATGAGCGTAACTTCAGCAGTGACCCTTTGCGCATATTGAGGGGATTTACTTTTTGCGCTGTTCTTGGATTTAAATTTGATGAGAAGTCTTTAGAGCTGGCTAAAAAGAGTGTCTACAGGTTAAAACAAACCTCGCCGGAGCGGATATGTGAAGAGCTGGCAAAAATTTTTGCCTGTAATAA
>DAOVNL010000210.1 GCA_030630245.1 Candidatus Omnitrophota bacterium
TATACAGTAAGCCTTCTGTAAAATAGGCCGCTTAAATCTTATTGTCATTCCGCGAGAGCTAAGAGGCCGAAAGGTTTCGATGTAGGATGAAACATGAGATTCTTCGCCTACGGCTCAGAATGACAAAAAATGTCATTTTGCGGAAGTCTATATACAATAAACCTATTATAAGTTTATGGATTTGAAGTGTCAAGAAATTACGCATCAAAAATTATTCTCTTGACCTTTAAATCTTTTTAGAGCTAAAATATAAAAGTCGTTGTGAAAAGAGAAGAGGAGAGATGAAATTTAAATAGAAGTTTGTCTTGATTATCGGAATTATTATAGTTAGCGTAATAATTAGAGGAGGGCTGGTTATGGCTTTGGATTTGAAAAGTTTTGCGTTTGGTAATGGTGAAGATATACCCCGCAAACATACAAGGGAAGGTTCGGATGTTTCTCCAGCGCTTACTTGGCAGGGAGTACCGGAGAGAACAAAAAGTTTTGCGCTTATCTGTGATGATCCGGATGCCCCTGGAGGAGATTGGGTGCATTGGGTTATTTATGATATCCCCGCGTTTTTAAATGAGTTGGAAGAGGTTACTCCTCCTAATCCTGTATTTGAAAATGGGATAAAGCAGGGGCAAAATGACTTTGGCAGGATCGGTTATGAAGGGCCAATGCCGCCTCGGGGAAAGCCCCATAGATATTTTTTTAAGTTATATGCGCTTGACAATATGCTTGGATTGCCCAAAGGAATAAGTAAGGATCATCTCGAAAAAGCTATGCAAGGCCATATTTTAGAGGAGGCTCATCTAATGGGGCTGTATAAGAGGTAGTGGGCAAAGGCCTTAAGCGCGATTTTGGGGTTAATTTTCTCCAAAGAATTCAAAAATAATTTAGCTTGATACAAAAAAAATATTTTTTCCCTTGACATGCATTGGTTCCCGTGCTATATTTTCTTTTTACTATTTTGTATTTACTAAAGAATTTTAAAAATTAAATTTGAAGAATTGGCAGGTATTTATGAAGACATTTATGCAAAGGCCTGAAGATGTGAAAAGAAAGTGGTTTATTGTTGATGCCGACGGTAAGATTCTCGGCAGACTGGCAACTTCGATCGCTACTATTCTCAGAGGTAAAAATAAGCCGGAGTATACTCCGCATGTTGATACCGGAGATCATATTATAGTTATTAACGCGGAAAAAGTCCGCGTGACCGGAAAGAAGCTGAGCGATAAGAAATACCAAACTTATTCCGGATATCCGGGAGGGCAGAAGGAATACAGTTTACAGACAATGCTCAAGGATAAACCTGAGGAGGTTATCAGGCTGGCAGTTAAAGGCATGCTGCCGCATAATACATTAGGCGGAAAGATGCTTGCAAAGCTCAAAATTTATAAAGGCAGCGAGCATCCGCATATTGCTCAGAATCCTCAGGAGTTAAAAATATAAATCACACATATAAACACAAATCAAACACGAATGCTCACGAATTTATTCGTGTCAATTTGTGTGTAATTCGTGTTAATTCGTGGATTAGGAGGTAATGTTTTGGTTAAAGAAGCAAGATATTGTGCTACAGGTAGAAGAAAAGAAGCCGTTGCCAGAGTGGAATTAAAACCCGGCAAGGGAGAATTTGTTGTCAATAAAAGGATGCTCGAAAGTTATTTTGGAAGGGAAGTTTCCAGAATGCTTATCAAGCAGCCGTTGATTGTTGCTAACCTGTTGAGCAAATTTAACGTAACTGTCAATGTTGATGGCGGCGGCCTTTCCGGACAGGCAGGCGCAATTTCTCACGGTATAGCCAGGGCATTACTTAAATATGATGCCAATCTGAAACCTTTATTGAAAAAGGGGCATTTTCTTACCCGCGATCCTCGCATGAAAGAGCGTAAAAAGTACGGGCAGAAGGGCGCTCGTGCTCGCTTCCAGTGGACAAAGCGATAAGCTTTGCCGCTTTTGTTTGCAATTCTCAGAGCAAAATAAGAATATCAGTTTGTTTATTTGCCTGGAAAAATCCCTAACTTATTTTTATTAAAAGCGTTATGTCAACCCGGACATTTCATCATGGTGTCGTAGCGAAGACACGAAGCTCGTTGCAGATGCACCCATGCGGGCACAGGCAAGGCTTTTGTGAACAAGCGCGGAGGCGTACATAAATGTACGCCGCACAAGCCAGTAAGCAAGTAACGCAGTAGATGTGCGTTTTGCTACAGCCCCAAGGGGTAAATCAGAGGGGTTTCCGTCGAAAAATATATTGACGTTTCAGTGATTTTGATTTATAATACTTATCTATTTAATTAAATATATGTTTTAACGAAATGTAAACAATTTGGAATTTAATTAGGGTTAAATCCCTTGCAAAAACTTGGTGAAATTCTCTTTGACAATTTCACCTTAAGCTTCGGGATAAATTCGCACAGTAACTTATCTTCACTGTGTTCTATAAGTTACGTGCTCATTTAGGAGATGAGATGATAAAAGCAGCTATAATCGGAGCAACAGGATACGCGGGCGAGGAGCTTATACGCATATTGCTCAACCACCCTGAAATAGAAATTTGTGATCTTGTCGCGAAAATAGAAAGAAGCACTCCAATCAGCAGTATTTTCCCCTGGATGGAAAATAAACTTGATCTTGA
>DAOVNL010000124.1 GCA_030630245.1 Candidatus Omnitrophota bacterium
CTAGTGATATCGCGATTATAACTTATTATGATGGGCAAATACGCCTAATCAGTGATTTTGTTGACGCGGATGGGGATATTTCAAGTGCTGATGCTCAAATATTAAAACGTAATATTTTCACTCCAATACGTTTTCAGGGCGCTGAGAAAAAGATTATACTCAGTTCACTAGTTCGAAGCAAAAAGCTTAATAATAGCGGCGACAATCACAACGGAAAAAATTTAAATCCATTATTTATATCAGAGCCTGAATTTGCAAAAGCAGAGGCATTGCTTGTGCTTTTAAGCCGGCATAAAGGGAAGCTTAGCCTTATTGGTAATAGCGATACATTAGACGCTCTTACTAAAGAGCGCTATAAGCGAATAAACTATTTTTATTCCAGCTTATTTAGCTATAAAGATACAATCAAAGCGTATCTATATGCTCAGAATGTAGAATTAGCAAAAAACAGCGAAGAAGATATTAGAAACTATGATTTTATCCGGTCTGCAATTTAAAATCTGAAATAATCAGCTGTATTTTATGATTAAGATTATAAAAAAAGCCGAAAAATAAGAGAAAATTTGTAAAATATCAAGGCATATGATACACTTGGCCGCCTTTTTAGCGTGTGCTTAAAACTTTTGATTTTCTTGTAATAGATTAACCCGTATATTTCGATAAAATTATGCAGTTCAAAAAAATTATTTCAACTTTAATAATATTGCTTTTCTTTCAAATGATTGTTATTCGGGATGGATTATGCCCTATGCGGGATTATGATAATCAGCTGTCTAATACATCATTGGCCGGGCAGATAGCTTTTGATGATTATCAGGATACACTATCGCCCCGGATTGTGATATCAAATAATGCCTTGAAAAATTTATTCGCCCCTTCCGCGAATTCTATTCGCGGCCCTATGTCTAATTATTTTAAAACATATGATCCTGGAGTTTTTATCGAAGATGAAAGCGGGCTGAGTATGCAGGGAAGGGTTTTTGTTGAGTTCTTCATGGTTTATCATGATTTTGGCAATGATTTGATTCCTGTTGTGACAGTTTTAGATGTTGTAGACAGCAAAGAGAAAAATTCTATTGATAAAGATGACCTGGAAAAAATATTAAGAATGAGTGATGCCCTTAAAGGCATAAATAACGTGCTTAATGAAATGTTGAATTATGGAAAGATCCCGACCCTGGAAACAACGTCTAATATTATTATGCGGGTAAATAGTATAAAAACAAGATATGCGGAATTAGTGACTTTAAGAGATGAAGGGCATTTAAGTGAAAGCTATGCCAGGATATTAAATAAGGGCATTAAATGCATTGATTTTGTTATTGAGTATACAGATGCTGTTTTATATGGGGTAAAAGAAGAAAAATTTGATATTAAGGATTTATTTAAACAGGAAGTTAAATACAACACTCTTGATACTGAGGAATTAATTATGCCGGAATTGTTTGGCTATCGCAGCGGTTTGAATTTTGTTATTAAAAACTTGCGTTACAATATATTAAATCATGCCGGGCATTTATCTCAACAGTATTCTGTGAAAATTATTCAGGATGATGAAAATATTATAATTCGCTTTGCTGATAAAGGCAGGGGTTTTAATATAGAAAATCTCAGAGAAAAAGCAGTTGAACTTGGTTTTTGGGATAGAGCTCATGCGGGACAAGCAAGAGAAGATGAAATCATAGAGCTTATATTTCGAAAAGGTTTTAGCAGAAGATATGAAAAGGGTACAGCCCATGGGTTGGGCTTATGGCTTTGTAGAGAAGTGCTTAAGAAATACTTTAATGCCGCAATTACGGCCGAGAACGCGCGGGAACATACAGGAGCTGTTTTCACAATAAGCATCCCCATGCTGAGTGTTCTCTCGAATATTAGCGATAATTATTTGCTTGAACAAAGTAAAAAATGGAATATGCGGTTCAAAGGATTTGACTTTTTGGAGATGGCCGATGGGCAATTTCAGCTGTATCTCGAGCAATCAATTTAAAAAAATGGTTATTCTTAATTAATGTGAATCATACGTGTCTAAATTAGCGTGAGACTATCGAAAAAGTAAATGTGTTTGAAACATAATTTGATAAATTCGAATCCTTCGTCATTCTGAGGAGCGATAGCGACGAAGAATCTTAACAAGAGATCCTTCGCTGCGCTCAGGATGACTCAATTTGAACAGCTATTAATGTGAATAAATTTTTATAACTTATTGATTTGCAAATTGTTAGGCTAAAAGTGCTTATGGATCTCATCAGCAAGAATGCCGATTTGAGAAAGGGATAATTTCTCACCGCGAATAGCAGGGCTGATATCAGCATTATTAATAATCTCTGCCAGTTGCTCTCTTTTAAAACCCCAGCCGCCGCTTAAAAGCCCGTTTAATAAAGTTTTTCTTCTTTGGGCAAATATGGCTTTGACCACACGGAAGAAAACATGTTCTGATTTCACATTAATCGAAGGCTTATCAAGTATAGCCAGTTTGACCAACGCTGAATCAACCTCAGGCCGTGGTATAAAAAAATGCTTCGGGAAAATCTCAAGTAATTGCGGCTTTGTATGGTATTGCAGTAAGCATGAGAGTTTTCCGTAATCCTTGCTGCCGGGCGAGGCAGCAATGCGCTCGGCCACTTCTTTTTGAACGGTGATTACAATGCTTTTTATGTACTCCTTTTGATCTAACAGGTGCAGGAGTATGGGCGAGGTGATATAGTAAGGAAGGTTACCGATCACTTTGATTTTTTTGCCGCTGAATATGCCCTCCAGATCAAATTTAAGAATATCAGAGAATATGATCTTTGTGTTTTTAAAGCCGGCTAATTCTTTGTTCAGGATCTTTTTTAAAGAAAGGTCTTTTTCAAGCGCATAAAACTCACCTGCTAAAGGGGCAATTATTGAACTTAAATTTCCAATACCCGCGCCGATTTCAAGAACGCAATCTGATTTGCTAAGATTTGCCGATTGGACAATCAATCCAAGCGCCTGCTCATTGCCGAGAAAGTTCTGCCCCAGTCTTTTTTTTGCGCGGATTTTATTTTCACTAAGACGATTCTTTATGCGGAACATAAACTCTTTTTTTCTTGCGCTTTCGAGGCATGTTGGAGGCCATCTCAATCGCCAGCTTGATCGCTTCTTTCATGGCGGACGGATCAGCCTGGTTTTTGCCGGCAATGTCAAAAGCAGTGCCGTGGTCAGGGGATGTGCGGATAAAAGGTAATCCTAAAGTAGTGTTTACGCCTTTGTCAAAATGTAATATTTTAAAAGGAATGCACGCCTGGTCGTGGTACATGGCGATAACCACATCGTATTCACCCTGCCTGGCTTTCCAGAAAAGGCTGTCGGCAGGAAAGGGGCCTTCTGCTTTTACTTTTTGCGCGCGGGCTCTTTTTATGGCCGGGATGATATGATTTTTTTCCTCTGTGCCGAATAATCCGTCTTCACCGGCATGCGGGTTTAAACCGCAAACGGCAATACGCGGTTTTTTCATCTTGAAATATACGTTCATTGTTCTGTGTACAGCGAAAATTGTATCCTGAACCTCTTTTCTGGTGATAAGCGCGGGAACGTTCTTAAGCGGAATATGTATGGTCACAAGCACGACCTTCAAGTTGTCCGCTGAAAACATCATGCGCACATAACGCGATTTAAAACGCTGAGCCAGAATCTGTGTATGCCCCTGGAACTTATACCCGGCCAGGTTAAGGGATTCCTTGTTGATCGGAGCGGTTACCAGCGCGTCAAGGCTGTTGCGGGAGCGAAGCAGCAGGCAAGCCATGTTGATATATTCATAAGCTGCTTTACCGCAGCGGGCGTCTATCTTTCCGTAGGGGATAGGATAGGTCACATTGCCCAGATTGATGAAGTTTATCAGTTCCTCGCTTAATCTGAGCCGGCCGATATCCCCGAGTATCTGATAATTGAACGCTTTCATCCCTAGCCGCCTTTGGGTGTGCGTAGCCACGCCGTAATCACCGATAAGAAGGAATGAAGCTGACTCTCTGAGCTTTTTATCCTTCAGGGCTTTTAATGTTATTTCCGTTCCGATGCCGGCCGGATCACCTAAAGTAATTGCGATTTTAACTTTTTTCTTCTTC
>DAOVNL010000072.1 GCA_030630245.1 Candidatus Omnitrophota bacterium
CTGTTTTTATGGTTTTTCATCTACAGAGGCGCACAGGCAGGAGGCGGAAAGATATGGTCCTTTGGAAAAAGCAGGGCCCGGTTTATTTCGGAAGATAAGAAAAAGGTGACCTTCAGGGATGTAGCCGGGATTGAAGAAGCAAAGGTGGAAGTCAGAGAAGTTATCGAATTCTTGAAAGACCCCAAAAAGTTCCAGCGTTTAGGCGGAAAAATGCCAAAGGGTTTTCTGTTAATCGGACCACCTGGAACTGGAAAAACTTTATTAGCAAAGGCTGTGGCAGGTGAGGCAGGAGTGCCGTTTTTAAGCATAAGCGGTTCTGATTTTGTGGAAATGTTCGTGGGTGTCGGCGCCTCCAGAATACGAGACTTATTTGAACAGGCCAAAAAAGCTTCTAAGGTCAGCGGGCACGGAAGCATAATTTTTATAGATGAGATTGACGCTGTGGGAAGACAAAGATTTGCCGGAATAGGCGGCGGTCACGATGAGCGTGAGCAAACACTGAATGCCCTTCTTGTGGAAATGGACGGGTTTAATACTCAAGAAGGCATTATTCTTATGGCAGCTACTAACAGGCCCGATGTTCTTGATCCGGCTCTTTTGCGACCGGGAAGATTCGACCGCCAGATTGTTATCGACCATCCTGACCTGATCGGCAGAGAAGAGATTCTTAAAGTGCATGTGCGAAATGTAAAACTGCATGAAAATGTAAATTTAAATTCCATAGCCAGGCAAACTCCGGGATTTACTGGGGCCGATATTGCCAATCTTGTCAATGAAGCGGCATTGCTTGCAGCGCGCCGCGATAAAGATTCTGTTACCATGGAAGAGATGCAAGGCTCTATAGAGCGAGTTATTGCGGGTCCTGAAAGAAAATCCCGGGTTATAAGTAAAGAAGAAAAAATTATTGTTGCTTATCACGAATCAGGACATGCGCTTTTGTCTATGCTTGTTCCTGGGGTAGATCCTTTGCATAAGGTTTCCATAATTCCCAGGGGAACCGCGGCTTTAGGATATACGCTGCAGCTTCCTATAGAGGATAGATTCATTATGAGGAAAAAGGAACTTTTAGGCCGTTTGATCGTGTTTCTGGGCGGCCGTGCCAGTGAAGAGCTGATTTTTGAGGAAGTAACTACCGGGGCTCATAATGATCTGGAAATAGCAACAAGAAGTGCCAGAAGAATGGTTTGTGAATTCGGGATGAGTGAAAAACTCGGTCACCTGACATTCGGGCATAGACAGCAGCAGATATTCTTAGGCAGAGATATGCTTGATGAGAAGAATTACAGCGAGCAGACTGCGGTTTTAATTGATCAGGAAGTGCGCAAGATCGTAGACAATTGCTATGAACAGGCAAAAAAGCTTTTAACGGACAATGTTGATAAGCTTAAAAGCCTGGCAGAAGCTCTTCTGGAAAAAGAGGTAATGGAAGCAGGTGAGGTCAGAGAACTGCTGGGATTGCCTGCTGAAGAGACCCCAGGGGCTGATAAAAAGCAAACTGAGGCAAAAAAACCGGATGCTGCGGCAAAGACAGCCAAACCGTCTAAAGATAAAGATGCTCAGGTCAAACAGGAAGAAAACACCGCTTAGTGCCATAATATGATTTCTTGAGGTTAGGCCATTGAAACCGAAAACTTTCAGCGTAAATTGTTTTAAATGCCGCGATTTTAATATCAATCTTTCCAAGACTTCACGTATTATGGGTATTTTGAATGTTACGCCTGATTCCTTCAGCGACGCTGGAGTTTACTTTGATAAGGGCAGGGCTGTGGAGCGTGCTTTACAGATGCAGTCTGAGGGAGCGGATATTATTGATATTGGGGCAGAGTCAACGCGGCCGGGAGCGCGGTCCATAAGTGCGGCGGAGCAGTTAAAGCGAATAGAGAGCATTGTAAAAATTCTTGGCAAAAAGCTGAAAATTCCTGTCTCGATAGATACAGCAAGCTCTATAGTTGCTAAACGCTGCCTTGATCTTGGCGCAAGCATTATTAATGATGTTTATGCGTTGAGAAAGGATAATAAGCTGGCAAAGCTGATTGCACGCTATAAAGCGGGTGTTGTTCTGATGCATATGAAGAAAACCCCTCGGAGCATGCAGCATAACCCTGAGTATGATAATGTTATTTTAGAGATCATTAATTTTCTGGATAAGGCAAAGCAAAAAGCGCTTGAAAACGGAATTCCCAAAGAAAGTATTATGCTTGATCCGGGCATAGGGTTCGGAAAGACAACAGAGCATAATTTAAAGATAATAAATAATCTCTCTATATTAAGAGTGCTTAAAAGTCCGATTTTAATCGGAACCTCAAAAAAATCATTTATTGATAATGTGTTGCATAAACAAGTCAACGAGCGCGAATTAGGAACCGCGGTTAGTGTGGTTATTTCTGTTTTAAACGGGGCGAATGTTGTAAGGGTGCACGATGTCAAACAGACAAAAGACGCGCTTAAGCTTACATGGCAGATAATTAAGCAGGGATTGTAGAAAATGATAATTGCATGGGATTTTTTCGGATTTTTAAAAATATTACTTGAGATATCCATAATATGGTTCTTGGTTTACAAGGTCATGATCTTTATCCAGGGGACAAGAGTTGTTCCGCTTTTACGCGGAGTTATTGTTTTGATCGTGCTTTTTTCTCTCACCAACATGCTTAATCTGGTTGTTGTAAGCTGGATATTGACAAAACTCTTTGCGATATCTGTTCTAGGCTTTTTAATAATTTTCCAGCCGGAAATAAGACGGGGCTTGAGCAAGATCGGGCAAACATATTTTGATCTGCTGTTTCCCCTTCCGGAAGAGGGAGTTGTGAATAAGGTCTGCCCTTCTCTGGTCAGCCTGGCCCAGAAAAGGATCGGGGCGCTTGTTGCTTTTGAAAGGGGCGTGGGGCTTAAAACTTATGCTGAGACCGGAGTTAGCATTGATGCGGGTGTTAGTTTGGAGTTATTGAATACAATTTTTACTCCGTTGGGGCTGCTGCACGACGGAGGAGTAATTATCTCATCGGGGCGCATCATCGCTGCCGGCTGTATTTTCCCTCTTTCCCAGAATCCAAGTTTGGATAGAACTCTTGGCACGCGGCACAGGGCGGCAATCGGTTTGAGTGAAGAGACAGATGCGGTGATAGTTATGGTCAGCGAAGAAACAGGAAAAATATCCATTGCTCAGGGCGGTGAATTAATCGATGATTTTGAGAGAAATGATTTTAGTTTTGTTTTAAAGAATATAATGCAGCAAAAAGAAACTAAAAAGCCTATTCTTTATAACTGGAGACAAAGAAGCAATGAAGTCGGAAAAGATGACAAATAAAAAATCCGGAATGAGAATTTTCAGCCTTATTCTGGCCATAGTCGTATGGTTTTATATTAATACAGTGGTCAGAGGCGGTCCGCAGGCGTATAAAAACTTAAAAGACGTCGAAATACAACTTATGGGCGATCAGCTGTTTTTGGGTAAGAATGTTGTTGTGGTGGAGCTTGAACGCCGCACTATGGATCTGCGTGTGAAAGGGCCGAGTAAAGTAATTGAGCAGTTAACACGCATGGATGTTGCTGCTTATGTGAATATAAGCGGTTTAAGGCCAGGAAGGACCTACTCTCCTGTGGTAAATTTTATCTTGCCTCCCAATATTGAAATCATAGGCGCACCTGCTTTAGTACGTGTCGAAATCAAGGACAAAAATTTATAATGGAAAAGAAAAAATTGTTTGGTACAGATGGAATTCGAGGAGAATTCGGGGAATGGCCGTTTACAGAGGAAGTGGTTTATAATGTCAGCCTTGCTCTAAGCGCATGGCTTAGAAAAAAACATAAAAACAAAATAGAGGTAGTTATCGGTAAGGATACCCGAAGGTCATGCTCCAAGATAGAGCAGATATTAGCTAACGGTTTTAAAAGGGCAGGGGTTAAGGTTTATTCTGCCGGGGTGATCCCAACTCCGGGATTGGCATATCTTGCCAATACCATGGATGTTGAACTTGGAGTAATGATTTCTGCATCGCATAATCCATGGCATGACAATGGAATAAAATTTTTCAAGCATAACGGATTTAAACTCTCAGAAAAAGAAGAGAGGGTTATTGAGAGTATAGCTTTTCCTTTGATTTCAGGCAATAATGCAAAACCAAAAATAAACAAAATAACACTTCAGAAAACTTCCGGGCAAGCATACATAGAGCATTTAAAAAACTGCGTTTTGGGTTTGGACCTGAGCGGGAAAAGAATTGTGGCCGATTGTGCTAACGGAGCTGTTTCTGCTTATGCGCAAATTTTATTCGAATCCTTAGGCGCAAAGATTTTTGTCATAAACAATAAACCCGACGGAGTAAATATTAACCATAAGTGCGGTTCTCTGCATCCGCAGGCTATGGCGGATTTGGTAAAGCAGAAAAAAGCTGATATAGGGTTTTCCTTTGACGGCGATGGGGACAGGGTTCTCATCAGCAATGAAAAGGGCAAGGTCCTGGACGGTGACTTTATCATGTCTCTTATAGCGAGACATTTTTCGAAAAGAAAATGCCTGCCTAATAATACTGTTGTGGCAACTTCAATGAGCAATTTCGGGCTGGAAAAGTTTCTGGAGGCTATCAATGTGCGTTTGATACGTGCGGATGTCGGGGATAAGTATGTGCTTGAGGAACTTATAAAGAATAAAGCAAGTTTTGGCGGAGAACAGTCAGGGCATATTATTTTTCTTGAGCATGCAACAACCGGAGACGGAATGCTGACCGCGCTGAAAATTTTACAGGTAATGCAAAAGGAGAAGAAAAAGATAAGCAGGCTTGCTGCGGGGCTCAAGAAGTACCCCCAACTTATAAAGAATGTGCGGGTAACGCAAAGGAAAGATTTTAAAAAGATGCCGGGAGTCATGAAAAAAATTACCGAAGCTCAGAAGAAACTAAAAAATAACGGACGGCTTGTTATGCGTTATTCCGGGACAGAACCGCTGGCAAGAATTATGGTTGAGGGGCAAAATAAAAGAGAAATTAAAATGATCGCGGATTCTATCGCTCGAGCCATAGAAAACGAGTTTGGAGAATCAAAATGATAAAACTGGGAGTAAATATAGATCATGTGGCCACCCTTAGGCAGGCAAGGCGTACGATCGAACCTGATCCTGTGGAGGCAGCAGCTATTGTGGAGAGAGCTGGTGCTGACGGGATTACTGTGCATTTAAGGGAAGACAGACGCCATATTAATGATCGGGATGTGCGTTTATTACGCAAGAGTGTGCGTACGCGGTTAAACCTGGAGATGTCTGTGGCGGCTGAAATCGTTGATATCGCAAGAAAGCTCAAGCCTGATCAGGCGACTTTAGTCCCGGAAAAGCGGCAGGAACTTACAACAGAAGGCGGTTTAAATGCAGCAGGAAAAGGGAAAAAGATAAAAAGCATTATTGAGCGCCTAAAAGAAAAAAATATCCTCGTAAGTTTATTTATCGAGCCTGAGGAGAAGCAGATTGC
>DAOVNL010000119.1 GCA_030630245.1 Candidatus Omnitrophota bacterium
AAAAAATTTAAATCCTGCTTTTTATTTATTTCCTATGTCTTGATCTTTTTTTACTTTTTAATTTGGAAGCCAGGCGTTTTGTCCTGCTACGTACATAACGCATATAAATTGCTATCGTATCAAGACACATCTTATACACCGTACCTAAGCCTATACGATTATACCCTCTTTGCGACTGAATGCATACAGGAGCTTCTGCTATTTTGTATCCGAACAGATGCGCGGTTACCAGCAGCTCCAGGTCAAAAGCAAATTTCCTGCTGATAAATTTTTTAAATATCTCCTTGAGAACATGCGCCTTAAAAAGTTTCAGGCCGGTTTGTGTATCGTTAATAGGCAGGCCAAAAAGCATCTTAACGATAAAAAAATAAACAGCGCTCATAACACGCCGTTCCCACGGATAAAAAAGTTGTGAATTAGGATGCCGCTTTGACCCGATAACTATATCGCTGTCAGTCAGTTCCATAATATCAAAAAAAGTATCGATCTGCCCCGGGTGCAAGTCCATATCCGCATCAAGGAAAATTATGTAATCTCCTGTCGCATACTTAAAACCTTTGCGCAAAGCCCGGCCTTTTCCGTAATTGGCACGATTACGCTGGACAATGATCCTTTTTTCATTTATCCGGCGCGCAAAATTGCCGGCAGCTTCGTATGTCTTGTCTTTGCTGCCGTCGTCAACAATGATAATCTCATAATTCGCTTTAAAATCATCAAATGTTTTGACTGTTTCCTTCAGGCTGCCTATTATACGGTCCTCTTCATTATAGGCCGGCATGATGATCGATATTTTTTTACCGTTAATATTCTTCACGCTTTAACCGCTCTTTTTATATTAAAAACATTGAGAAAAAATATTGAAACAGCACAAAGCATAAGTATATATAAAATTTGTAATAAGCTGTTATGGAATAAGATTATTAGTAACCCCTGCGCGAGCATGGCAAATAGAAAAATAAAAATGGGTTTTAAATTGTGCACAGACAAATGATAATATAAAAATACGCTGTCTAAGGCAAAAAACGTCATGCTGAAAGCAAAAGGCATAATCAGCGGAATACATTCCGGATGAACCGCGCCGGAAAGCATCTTAAGCATAAATTTAGGCATTATCACGCAAAAAACACTCGCGCAAAAGCAAAGAAGGCCGACAACAAGCAAACATTTTTTCAAAATATGCGCGGTCTCTTCATTCTTTGTATGATTTTCAGCCACTTTCGGAAACATTACAATAGTCACCGCACCAGGTAAAAATAAGATGATTTTGCCAATCATTTGCGCGACAGAATAAAACCCCGCTTCAACAGGGCTAAAGAAATGCTTGACTAATATAATGTCCATATTGGTCAAGAGCCCAAAACTAGGCAAAGCAATAAATGCCGGCAAAAAATATTTATAAATGGCCGTTAAATCAAGTTCTTTTTCTTGTAAATCAATTTTTTTATTATACCGGGCAAAAAAATACGTCCGCAGAGGAATAAAAGAAATTATAAGAGCAATTACACCTGAGGAAATTATCGCGCCTAAGGCGCCGAAAACACGAAAACCCGCGTAAACCATGACAACACCAAGTAAAAACCTTAACACGGAATTTATAATTGAAATAATCCCCAGGCTCTTAAACTTCTGCAATCCTTGTAAAGCTCCGAGGTTAAACGGCTGGAGCGCTGAAAAAAACATCATTATCCCAAGCATAATGACCAAAGAGCTATTTTCAATTTTAAAAAATCCGGCGATTTTTGTTTTAAAAATCAATATGATTAAAAAGAACAATATTCCCAAAATGAAAATTTTTTTAAAAAACAGCACTAAAAACGCGTGAATTTTACCTAAGTGATTATGTGCTTTATAAGCCGCGATAAATTTGGTCACTACTGCCTGCATAGGGCCTGCCGGCATTGATATAACAATAGTTAATGATAATAACGCGTTTAAAACCCCAAAATCAACCGGACTCAAAGCCCTAACCATAAATAATTGAAAAAAAAGGTTAAACGCATTTGCCAGTATTCCAGCAAAAAACATTATACCGGCATTTTTTATAAATCTGTTTTTTTCCATTACAGTCCCCATTATTGTGATAAAATATTAAAATAATATTTTATCATTGCAGGAATCCAATGTCAATGACACATTGTAACATCAAACTCCTGCTTCACTGTTTGGCAACTGCCTTATCCATACTCCCGCTGCGGTAACCCTGGACATCGATACATATATGCCTGGAACCGTTTTCTTTGATCTTTCTAAGTGTCTTTTCATCCAGTAATTTCAATAACCTCCCTGTTTTGTCCCTTAACACTTCTATACGGGCAATATCATCATGCACGCGCACACGTACCTGTTTAAAACCCAGATTTCTCAAAACCCGTTCAGCATCAGCTACTGCTTTTAATTTGTTCTGTTTCAGCCGCGTACCGTACGAAAAACGGGTTGCCAGACAGCCGGACGACGGTTTATCCCAGTTTTTAAATCCAAAACCGCGCAGCAGCTTTCTTATCTCGCTTTTTTTTAGGCCTGTCTCAGCCAGCGGAGATCTGATCTTAAGCTCACTCAATGCCTTTTTGCCCGGCCTATGCTGTTTTAAATCATCGATATTTGATCCCTCTATAACATGCTTAAGATTATATTTCGCAGCCATATTAAGCAATTTACGCATAATCTGCTTTTTGCAGAAATAACACCTCTTTGGCGGATTTTTACTTACTTTTTTGTTCTTTAAAACATTGAGCCTAATAACCTTGTATCTTGTGCCGATTTTCTCAGCAGTATTCTTAGCATCAGCGACTTCCTCTTTGCTCATAAATGCCGATGAAACTATTACTGCTAATACTTTTTCACCCCTAATATCATGAGCTGCCTTTAAAAGCAGCGAGCTGTCCGTACCTCCTGAAAAAGCAACAAGCACGCTCCCCATTTGCTTTAAGATCTTCTTTAATTTATTTACTTTTTTGTTCAGCAAGGAACTCACTTTTTAGATCTGCCCTCTTAATTTCGCCCATATTAATCCGAGCGACTCATAAACCGCCTTTTCTGTTTTTTCAATATTTCCGGAAGCAGGGGAAAAAGTACCCGGGCTTATAGATCTTGACTTAACCACCAAATGCCCGATTGAAGCCGGGATCGGATTCATTCCCATTTTTTTAAACAAAGCCATTGACCTCGGCATATGAGAAGCTGAAGTAACTAAAACAAATATTTTATCCCCGACAATCGACTTTATGATCCTTGCCTGGTCCTTTGTGTCCCTGGAATTAGCTTCAATAATAATGTCTTCTTCTTTTACCCCGATGGCTTTAGCTATTTTGTACATAATTTCCGCGTTAGAGACCGGATCAAATACTTTGCCTGCTGAAAGCAGCAGTTTGCTGCCTTTAATTTCGCGTTGTACGCGTATACCTTCTACTAAACGCGTTAAAGAAGAACTTCCTATTTGACTTAACAGCGGCAGTTCATGATTAGAAGTATGCCCTCCCCCCAGAACAACAACAAAAGCAGGCTTGCTATCAGCAACACCCTCATCTGTTATCCGGGAAAAAACAGGATATTTATATTCCAAAGGACGGAGCATAAATTCTGAGGTAATTTTAAAACTGCTCAAAACAAGCAGTATTATCCCAAGTGTTACAAGGATCTTACCTGCTTTCTGCTTTGTTGAAAACCATAGCAGGAATATGCCCGAAGTAAGGCACAAAAGAACCAACGGCACAGGGAATAAAAACGGAGCAACTATTTTTTTTAAAAGAAACATATTGTTTTGCGGTTTTTGTTAAATGCAATACTATTATAAGCGCATAGGCAAACCCTTAGCCGCTAAATATCTCTTTGTCTGTTTAACCTTATATGTCCCGTAATGAAATATTGATGCAGCTAACACAGCATCCGCTTTACCTTTACTCAAACCCTCATAAAGGTGCTCCAAAGTACCTGCTCCTCCGGATGCAATAACAGGAATGTTTACTGCCTCTGTTACAGCACGGGTAAGCTCAATGTCATAACCGGATTGGGTTCCGTCTTTATCCATGCTTGTTAGAAGAATTTCCCCCGCCCCCAGTTTCTCTACCTTTTTTACCCATTTAATAACATCAATGCCCGTAGGCTGTTTACCCCCATAGATATATACTTCCCACTCCAAACTAGTCAATAGTCG
>DAOVNL010000189.1 GCA_030630245.1 Candidatus Omnitrophota bacterium
AAGTTTTTGATACCTCGTGGGCTTGCTCCAAGGTAGTTCATATTCTTAAGCAGTTAAATATCCAGTAAGTTATTCCGTGCGGAAAAATCTGTTTACAGGCAAAGCAATAAAAGGTATTATACTTAATAATTAAGGTATTTGGAGGGGGTAAAGGAAAACAGGCGGTTATTAACCGGAGATATGATGTTGGCAGGTAAAAGCAATCTTTTAGATTCTGTTTTAGATGTAAGCCGTTTTTTTATGCTTATTTTCTGCATGCTTATTGTAGTGGTTCTTTTTTTATTCTCCATAAAATTTGATTTTAAAAATTATGATGTTGTTTTGTCTTCAAGGTTTAACTCTCACACTTATTATGGGATAGACTACAGCCCCAATTTTGAAATGTGGAAAATTGAACGCTCCAAAGACGGCAGTTTATATACCAGGCGTTTGTTCCCTTAAGAAAATTGAAGAATAAATAAAACTCAAAAAGTAAATTTTATGATCAAGAAAAAATCATCATCAATAATCGCGTGGGCTGTTTTAGGGCTCGCAGGACTGCTTATTTTTGTCTTTCTTTTTAATCACGCCTTTCCGATTGCCTCTATAGATATACGTCTTGATAGGCAGGAGGTGCTGGATATTGCCGCTGCATATGTCCGCGGGCAGGGATATGAACTGCAGGGTTTCCAGAGGACAATGTTGTTTGATTCAGATTACCAGGCCTCTGTTTATTTGCAAAAAACTCAGGGGATAAAGAAATCAAACGACCTTGTACGGGCAGGGATTCCGATATGGTTTTGGAGTGTGCGCTGGTATAAGGAACTCGATAAAGAGGGATTTTATTGCGATGTTGATCCTTCCTCCGGAAAAATCATTAATTTCTATCACTCTTTGCTTGATGATGCCCAGGGGGCAAAGCTTGATTTTAAACAAGCCAGGGCATTGGCAGAAACTAAATTGCAAGAGCAGGGTGTAAACTTATCGGAATATGATTTAAAGGAAAATAATACAAAGGAGCAGAAGAACAGGACAGATTATTATTTTGTCTGGGAAAAGAAGGATTATGCTATTGATGATGCGCGTTTGCGCTTAAGTGTTTCAATTTATGGGGAAACACTCGGCTACTTGGCAAAATATCTGGATATCCCGGAAGAATTTACGCGTGACTTGCAAAAAGACATATCCTTAGGCCAGGTGCTTTCTATTATAACCACAATTTTTATGTTCTTCTTATTTATCGCGGCAATAGTTGTTCTGATCATCCAGTTTAAAAAGGATAAAGTGAACTGGAAATTCGGACTGGTTTTCGGAGTTTTGGTCAGTATCCTTACAGTTCTTGATTTTTTAAACAGTATACCGCTTTTGTGGAGCGCTTATCCTGATACAATGAGTAAAGGAGTTTTTATTGCTATTTCCGCGGGGAGCATGTTTGTCGGCGCGCTTTTGATCGGCCTGATAATTTTTCTTTTCGGCAGTTCGGGGCAATCGCTATCCGATGAGGTGCTGAGAGTTAAAATGCCTGTTTTGGAAACTCTCAAAACAGGCAATCCGGAAAAAGGTAAAATACTGGAGACATTTGTAGTCGGCTACAGTCTGGCATTCATTTTCCTGGGATATATCAGCTTATTTTATCTTTTAGGGACTAAATATTTTAATATCTGGATGCCGCCGGAAGCAGAGTATTCTAATATTCTCAGCACAAGCATGCCGTTTTTATTTCCTCTTACTGTCGCAGCAGGTGCTGCTGTAAGTGAAGAATTTATGTTTCGTTTATTTGCCATATCATTTTTTAAGAAATATATGAAACTGACCTGGCTGGGCATTCTGATTTCTGCGTTGATATGGGCGTTTGCGCATTCAAACTACCCGGTTTTTCCCGCGTATGTCCGCGGGATAGAGCTGACCATTGCCGGTATTGTATTTGGAATAGTGTTTTTAAAATACGGGCTGGAGGCAGTATTGATAACTCATTTTGTTATTGACGCTGCGTTGGTAGGACTGCCGCTGATTAGATCTCAAAATGCTTATTTTATGATTTCAGGCATTATGGTCATGGCTATAGTATTTTTACCTGTTCCCTTGCTGATGATTATTAGTCGCAAACAAGGGAAGTTTTCTTAACGCGGAGTTAAATTCACAATAGCATTTTTAAGTATTTCAAGTTCTTGTAGTTTTGACTTTAGATTTTTAATTTTTGATTTTTAAAGAGGCAGCCTTGAGACAATTTTTTCCTTATCTTTCACCACCGTATAAGCGTTGGCAAAGAAGAGCGCGATTGTTATTAATACTTTTCCTGGTGATCGCCTTTTTTTATTTCTGGTATTCACCTGAAATGGATGAATTTTCCGGACGCGAATTTTTAAAAACACAGGAAGAGGAAAAAGAGGATGGCCCGAAAGACAGGGTAGGCGAAGAGATCAATTACGATGTTTATCTTGGCAAAGTGAAGCTGGGAAATGCTAAATACCATCACATGAAAAAGATAATGTTTAACGGGAGGCTGGTTCATTTGATAACGGTTCAGACAAAGGTAATGCGTTTTCGTGACAGGGAAACTATTTACTGCGACACGGAAACCTTTCTGCCGATACTAGTCGAGCGCAAGGTTTCTCAATTTTTGAAGCCGGAAAAAATAAAAGAGGAGTATGACCAGGAAAATTTTGTTCTTACAATTACAAAAAAAAGATTTACTATAGAAAAGCTTGTTATAAAAAAGGATGCGCCGATACATAATTCTATTTTGCTGCCTTATGTTGTGCGAAATACAAAGGAGCTTGAGCTCGGATGGTCTTTTGAGGTTAACCTCCCGCAGCGAAAATATGAGATCGTGCTCTCCGCGATTGAAGCAGTGAAGGTCCCCGCGGGTGAGTTTCAGGCATATTATTTCCAGAGCCGGCCTAAACAGATAAAAATATGGTTAAGCACTGATGAGAACAGGATTCCTTTAAAACTGGAAGGTACCGCAGGAATGATCGGCTACAAGCTTTTGATGCGTGAGTACTCACTGCCG
>DAOVNL010000211.1 GCA_030630245.1 Candidatus Omnitrophota bacterium
GCGCTTCAAGCAGAGGCAGTTTTTAATAAGAACCACAGTACCCTCTCTCCAATTTTAAATTCTTTTTTCTTTTTCAGTCTTAAAACCCAACAGATCAATAACCTTAGCCGCAATTTCTCCGCTGGAATTCATCTCTCCGGCACTAATCCAGATAATACCCTTGTCCTGTCTAAACCAGGTAAGCTGGCGCTTGGCAAATCTGCGGCTATCGCGTTTGATTAACTGCTTCGCAACATCCAGGCTGCATCTTCTATCCAGATATTCGCTTATCTGCTTTATGCCCAGCGCCTGCCTGGCAGTATGGCTTAATTTCATGCCAAGCAGGCGTTTAACTTCATCCAAGCAGCCGGCTTCAAACATTCGATCCACTCTTTCTTCAATGCGCCTGTAAAGCTCCTTACGGTCTCTTTCTATGGCGAATATTTTAAAATCGTATTTTTTATCCAGGCCTTCAATTTCTGTTTTAAGCTCAGAAATAGTTCTTTTACTTATCTCATATACTTCAAGCGCGCGGATAACGCGGCGCATGTCATTAGAATGGATTTTTTCCGCGGCCTTAGGATCAACCTGCTTTAACCTCTCATAAAGATAGTCATTTCCCCTGTGCTTAGCTTCTTTAGCCAGATCCTTGCGCAATTGTTCATCCTTGCCGTTATTTGAAAAAAGCCCTTTGGTCAAAGCTTTTACATACAGGCCTGTACCGCCGACGATCAAAGGTATTTTCTTGCGGCTTATAATCTCTTCGATATACTGCAGCGCTTTTTCACGAAAGAGTGCCGCGCTGTATTCTTCAGTTGGTTCTAAAATATCAATCAAATGATGCGCAACCTCCTGCCTTTCTTTCATGGTTGGCTTAGCGCTTAAAATATCCATCTTACGGTACACTTGCATAGAATCCGCAGAGATAATCTCGCCATTGATTTTTTTTGCAAGCTCAATCGCAGCTTTTGTTTTACCACAAGCTGTAGGCCCAACTAAAAAGATTACAAATACCTTTTGGTTCATGCTTTACTCTCAATCCTAAAATTTTTATGGGAAGATATGCGTTGGCAGATGTTCTTTTGATCTGAGCTTTTGTTCTGTATGTTTAGCAGCAATCCGGCTCATAAACTCACCCACTCTCACACGGTAAAGCTGCCGGCCGTTGCTCTTAAACGGCGTAATATAAACTTCGTATCCCTTTATTTTTAAATCACTTTGAAGCTTTTCCGCGTTTCTCAGATTGGAAAAACATCCCACCTGGATGGTAAAAAAATTCCCGCCGACAAAAGATTTCTTAACCAGTTCTGCTTCAAAGCTATTGGGAAACTTCTTGTCCAGTAAAGAAAAATAGTATTTTGTTTTAGCCCACTCGCTCTCTTTCTGATATGACTTGCCGAGCTTGTAATAAAGGGCCGCAAGAAAAGCCTCCTTATTTTTTATCTTTTCAAGAAGCTGTTCGTATATTAAAATCGCTTTACTATATTTCTGCTGCATAAAATACGAATCAGCAATGCCTATATAAATTTCTGTAGAGACCTCGCCTTTCGCGTAAGAAAGCGCTTTTTTGAAAACCTCATGCGCTCGGATATAATTCTCTGTTTTCAAAAGGCATGCACCTTTAAGATATAGCGCTTCTGCTTTCAATTGTTTATCGCCATAGCGCTCCAGCCGTTCGCATTCATCTATCGCCCCATTATAATCCTCTTTAAGCATTCTCCTAACAGCTTCATCCAGCGGCTTATTATGCGTATAAGCAAACGAGCATCTTGAAAATATTATAATAAATAATAACGTTAATAACAGATTTTTGAATAAATTCCGCATCGGCTTTTAAATTCTCACTTATGGTATTTATTTGAACAGTTACCCCGGATATTTCATGAATAGTATGAAATATCCGGGCTAATTGCTATTATGCAGTATTTTATCAAAATTTGTTCAAACTGACAAACTTTTCTTCAATCATTTTCCTTAATCATAATTTGATTTCCCCTATATTCGTTCTTTTATCTTCGGTCATCGGCAACTGACAAACCGGCAAATAACTCACCGGATAACCCGCATTAGGCTATTCGCTAAACACCAATCACTGCTTTTATATCGCCTCCTCCAACACTCTAACCCCATACTCATAAGCCCTCCCGGCCATATTACCGGTTAAAGGCAACTCTAAAGTTTTCCTGTATTTTCTCCGCAAAGATTTTATTTCCTTTTCACGGGAAGGAACATAACTCAGTTCTAATTCATTACACGAACCATTCATCCACCTCACAACCACAGCATCACTTTCTAAGTAAATTAATTCCTTCGTTTCTAAATTTTTCAAAACATCTTTTTCATCCTCAAAAATATAGGCTTTTATTTTTCTTTTAAAAACTTTTTGCGCGCAGCCTAATCCGTGAAAAAACTGGGCCATTTGTTTTTCAGCATCCGATAAACCTTCCCATACTTTAAAAAGTTTTTTACGCGCTATCTGCTTGGGATTGTCCAGTCCGTATTCATCCAGATTCCATACTCCATCTTTATAAAAAACTATTCCCGGCCTGGGAGTCAACTCTTTTTTCCAGGAAATATCCAATTCTCTTATTACTGAAAAGTCTAATCCTAAATCAGCTAATCTTTTTCTTAAATATTTATCC
>DAOVNL010000143.1 GCA_030630245.1 Candidatus Omnitrophota bacterium
ATATCCTCCCGTTTTTCCCTCAGAGGCGGCAGATTGATAGAAACAACATTAATCCGGTAAAAAAGATCCTCGCGGAATTGTTCCTCTTTTACGGCACGGAACAAGTCTTTATTAGTAGCTGCTATAATCCGCACATCAACCTTAACTCCCTGTGAGGAGCCTACCCGTTCAAATTCTTTTTCCTGCAGAACACGCAGGATCTTCGCCTGCATGGCAAGGCTCATATCCCCGATCTCATCAAGGAAAATCGTTCCTTTGTCAGCGGCTTCAAACCTGCCGGTTTTTCTTGAGGCGGCATCGGTAAAAGAACCTTTTTCGTGGCCAAAAAGCTCGCTTTCCAGAATACCCTCGGGAATCGCCGCGCAGTTAACTTTGATAAAAGGCCCTTTCCCGCGTCCGGAGTTATAATGTATCGCTCTTGCCACCAGCTCCTTTCCTGTTCCGCTTTCTCCTTCTATAAGAACAGTAACATCTGTGCCGGTCACTTTTTTGATGATCTCAAAAACCTCCATCATCTTGCCTGACGAGCCGATTATTTCTTTTAGCTTAAAATTCCTGCCCAGCTCTTCCTTGAGTTTCTTGTTCTCACAATTAAGGCGGTTGCATTCGAGTGCCCTGCTTATAACCAAACGCAGCTCATCTATTTCAAACGGTTTTGTGAAGTAATCATAAGCGCCTTTTTTGACAGCTTCAATAGCGATCTTCTGAGCGCCGTAGGCGGTTATAATAACGATCAACTGCTCGGGGTTTATCGCCTTAATTCTTGAAAGCACCTCAAAACCGTCCATGCCCGGCATTTTCACATCAAGTGTGATCACATCAAATGCCCCCTGCTTTGCGTAAACATCAAGCGCCTCCTGCCCGCATGAAGCACAAACAACAGTGTATCCTTCTTTCCGCAAGGCCTCTACAAGAAGAAATCGAAAACTTTTATCATCATCCACTACGAGTATTTTGGGTTTCATCTTTTATATATCTACCTTTTCCCCGGTAAGCTTATAGTAAACGTTGTCCCCTTGCCAAGCTCAGTTTTGACATCAATCCTACCCTTGTGGCTTGAGATGATCTGATGCGCTATTGTCAGCCCTAATCCTGTACCGCCGGTCTTTGCGGTATAAAAGGGATCGAATATTTTTTTCAGGCCTTCATCAGTTATACCTATGCCGGTATCGGCAAATGAAATATTCAAAACTTTCATGTTTTTGTTAAAATCCGTTTTTATGGTTAAGTCTCCGCCTTCTTCCATAGCGCTGAAAGCATTAAAAATTATATTCAAAAACGCCTGCTCTAGTTTCTTGGCATCAGCAAGCACGCAAGGCACATCGGAAGAAAACTGCTTAATTATCCGTATCTTTGCTTTTTTGGAATCATGCGCGGCTAAAAGAAGCGTTTGCTCAATAACATCATTAATATTCAGCTGAATAAAATTTGCCTCAAGTTCCGAAGCATCGGGGCGGGCAAAGCTTAATAATTCCTCAACAACTTTATTTAAACGGTCTACTTCCTTAACAATAACCTCCGCGTATGATTTTTTCTGATCGTCATCCTTTAGATCTTCTTTTAGAAGCTGTACAAGGCCTTTTACCGAACCCAAAGGATTGCGGATTTCATGCGCAACCCCAGCGGCTAAACTTCCCACCGCGGCAAGCCTGTCCGCACGCCGGAACTGTTCCTCTAAATGTTTAATATGGCCCAGGTCTTTAAAAGTAACAACAATCCCGAGAAATGTATTTTTTTTATCCCTTAAAAGGGAGGTCGTAATGCCAATGGGGATTTTTTTCCCAACTTTTGAATAAATATTGATTTCTCGAGATGAACTTGTCTTTTTCCCTTCCAACGTCTCTTTGATTATTTTGCTCAAAGCTGCATTTTTACCGCTTGCGGGGAAAGCATCAAACACGGATTTACCGACAATATCATCAGGATTATATCCAAGAATAAGCTCTGCTGATTTATTGAAAGTAGCGATAACTCCCTTCATATTTATGGTAATAACCCCGCCGGTCATACTTTCAATTATATGTTCATTAAGCGATGAAACCATGGCATTGAAAGACTTGCCTAATGCCCCGATCTCATCTTCTGTATTCACCTGTACAGTCCGGGTCAGGTCTCCTGTGGCAATCTGTCTTGCGGTTGATGTAAGCCTTTTTATCGGCAGTGTGATCGCGTATGCCAGGATAATACCGAAAAATCCCGCTACCATGGATCCGATCCAGATCTGCCTGCTGAGAATATCAATAACAGATTTAAAAATCAGGATATCTTTATCATCGACCAATTTTAGAAAATTTATTCTAACGATATAAAAGGAAAAGATCAGCGAACCGCAGACAAGGATAACAATCAATAACGGGATGGTAATCATCAAGTTGGTCCTCACCCGTCTCTTGAGTGAGTATGTCTTCATCATAAGCGCTATCCTTTCGCTTCTTCAGCTGTTGCCCGAAATACTTCCTCAACAGTTGTAATTCCGTTTACAACCTTTTTAAGCCCATCTTCACGAAGTGTGCTCATGCCCTGCTGCTTTGCCAGTTTTCTTATTTCCGCAACAGGCGCATTTGCCAGGATCAATTCTCTCAAAGCATCATTGATTATCATCAGCTCATAAATACCTATACGGCCTCTGTATCCGCTTCCGCTGCACGCGTCACACCCTTTACCTTTGTAAAAAGTATACGCCGCAGCTCTGGTTTCAAGCTTAAGATTGCGAAGCGTTTCTTCATTAGGAGTGTATGCCTCTTTGCAATTCTCACATATGGTCCTTATAAGCCTTTGCGCAAGAATACCTGAAACCGCAGAAGCAACAAGAAAGGCATCGATCTTCATATCAATCAAACGCGTAATCGTTGAGGGAGCATCATTGGTATGAATCGTACTTAAAACCAGATGTCCGGTCAACGCGGACTGTATGGCAATTTCACCCGTCTCAAGATCTCTGATCTCCCCGATCATTATAACATTGGGGTCCTGTCTTAAAAAACTGCGCAGCCCGGCAGCAAAAGTTAAACCTGCCCTGGGGTTAACCTGCACCTGATTGATCATCTTAAGACGGTATTCCACAGGGTCCTCAACCGTAAGAATATTCTTCTCAACAGTGTTAATTGTGCTAAGCGCCGAATACAGCGTTGTCGTTTTTCCGCTTGAAGTAGGGCCCGTAACAAGAATCATCCCATAAGGCCTTCTGATCAACTTTTCAAAATTTTCCCGGTCGGGGGAAAGAAATCCTAATTTATCCGGCTCCATTATTACCATTGATTTATCAAGTATCCGCATAACGATCTTCTCTCCAAGTATTGTCGGCAGGGTTGATACGCGAAGGTCAAGCTTGCGGTCATTTAATTCAAACTGGAATCTGCCGTCCTGGGGGATCCGTTTCTCTGAGATATCCAGGCCCGCGAGAACTTTAATACGCGAGGTCAAAGGAAGATGCACATCTTTAGGATAAGTTTTAAATTCTCTTAAAAACCCGTCCACACGGCAACGCACGCGCATTTCTTCCTCATCAGGCTCAATATGAATGTCCGTAGCGCGCTCTTCTACGCAAAGACGGATAATAGAATCAACTAATTCAATTATCTCTTTACCGGCAATTAAAGGCATCTGCTCTTTACTCTCTTGGGCAGGGCGCTGCGGCGCTTCAAAGGAAGCCGTATCCTGCTTTGGCTGAGCTTCAGTTTCTTTATAACATCCGTCTAAAACCTTGAATAATGCCTGACGTGAACAAATTACCGGTTCAATTATACAGCTGGTTAACTTCTGGACTTCATCTA
>DAOVNL010000201.1 GCA_030630245.1 Candidatus Omnitrophota bacterium
ACAAAGTGATACCCTAATGGATACGCGGGAAAAGCCGAAAGAGCAGCAGAGAGAGGATAAAGACCGCTTTCGCGGAAAAAATACACGCAAGTCTCTTTTTCAAAAAACAGCGCTTGTTTTACTGTTTGTTTTCAGCTTAGCTATGGATTTTTATTTACTGATTTTAAAAAAATTAAGAGGCTCAATAATTTTTCCCGGGAGCTGATTACAGATGTCAGAAGATAGAAGCTAGAGAATAGAAGTCAGAGAATAGAAGATGCAAGATGCAGAAGATACAGAATACAGAAATCAGAAGTTAGAAGGTAGAAGACGGAAGATAAAAAGGAAAAGTAATTTTCAATGAACATATTGATGGTACATCCGCATGATTTGTTTTCCAGGGAAGAACCTTGGACTACGCGTATTCGTAATATCGCGATTGAGTTCAAAAAGCGTAATAACCAGATCAAGGTCATATATTTCCCTCTTATTTATCGGGTAAATGAGCAAAGCTTTTATCGTGAGGGTATTGAATTTATACCTTTATCCCGGCAGGTAGGAAAAGGGAATTTTTTAAAAAATATCCGGTTTTTTATCAAAGAGAGTAAATGGGCGGATGTTATCCATTTTCAAAAATGCTTTCACTATGCTGCCTTGCCGGCACTGATAGGAGGTTTCTTGAATAAAAAACCTGTGCATTATGACTGGGATGACTGGGAGATAAAGATTTTTCATTATTGCGCGAAACAGCCCTGGCTTGCCGGAATATTTCTTCAGGTATTGGAAAGGTTTATACCTGTACTCTGTGATACTGTCTCTGTATCCAGTTTGAGGTTAAAACAGGAATGTTTGCGTTATGGGGAAAATGAAAAGCGTATTTTCATGGCTCCTGTGGGAGCTGATCTTGAACTTTTTCATCCGCGGATATCTTCTGTTCGAATACGTGAACGTTATAACATAGACTCGCCTTTAGTCAGCTATATCGGGCAATTGCACGGCGGGCAGTACGCGGAGCAATTCATAAAGGCGGCAAAAATAGTGCTTAATCAAATCAAGGACATCACGTTTATGATTGTCGGGGGAGGATACAAACTCGAAGAGCTGAAAGCTCTGGCAGAAGTTTTAGACATGAATGAAAATATAATTTTTACAGATTCCGTCGCGCATCAAGAGGTGCCTTTATTTATGGCTGCTGCGGATATCGCGGTTGCCTGTTTTGAAGATAATGATATTACAAGGTGTAAAAGCCCGCTTAAAATAGCCGAATACATGTCTTGCGGAAAGCCTATTGTGGCCAGCAATGTCGGGGAGGTAAAAAATATGCTCGGCGGAGCAGGAGTTATGACAGAACCGGATAATCCCGAGGACCTGGCACGGGGAATAATTAAACTGCTTGATGATGAGCCGCTGCGAAAGCGTTTATCCCTAAAAGCACGTCAGAGGGCTGAGGAAATATACAATTGGACGAATACAGCGGATAATTTATTAAGGGCTTATAGGGTTGCTGTAGGTAATTAATGAGAGTTAAAAATATTGAGGATTTTGCTGCTTAATAATACAAGGAGCGTTAAATACTATGAAAACATCAGTCGTTATACCCGTTTTTAACGAACAGGGCAGCTTGGCTGCCTTGCACAAGAAACTTAATGCTGTTTTGGAAAAAATGGATTTATCCTATGAAATAATTTACGTTGATGATGCAAGTACCGATAAGAGCGCGAGCATATTGGACGCGATTAGTAAGGCCGATAGTAAGGTTAAAATCATCACATTGAACCGGAATTACGGGCAGACTCAGGCAATTGCCGCGGGAGTTGATGCAGCTGTTGGGGAAATAATTGTTACTATGGATTCCGACCTCCAGAATGATCCGGCTGATATTCCCAGGATTCTGGCTAAGCTTGATGAGGGGTATGACGTTGTGAGCGGCTGGCGCAAAAAGAGAAAAGATGATTTGTGGCTGAAAAAGATTCCGTCAAATCTGGCAAATACCATAAGCGCCCGCATTACAGGAGTAAAGATCCATGACCTGGGATGCACTTTAAAGGCGTACCGTAGCCAAATCTTAAAGAATATTGAGTTCCACGGCGAAATTCACAGATTGCTTCCTTTGTACGCGGCTATACAAGGGGCAAAGATAACCGAAATACCTGTTAAGCACTATGAAAGAAAATACGGACGGTCGAAATACGGTATTTTCCGTTTTTTTAAGTTTATTCTTGATATGTTCACGGTAATGTTCATGTGGAAATGTCTTTCCAAACCTATTTATGTTTTTGGATGCGTCGGTTTGATCTCATTAAGCTTTTCCGTAATTATCGGTATGTTTATTGTTTTTAGAAAAGTGTTTTTGGCAGGGGAGTGGGTAAGCCCGCTTTTGTTTATTTTTGTGATTTTCTTTTTGATTGGAATTCAGTTTATACTTATGGGTATAATAGCTGAGTTTATTGTAAGGCTTTATAACGGGATGAAGGATCAGAAGAGATATGAGATAAAGGCCGAGGAGTAAAGTATATTAAGTGAATATATTGGGGATTTGCGATAGTCAGGATGCGGGGGCAGTACTTTTAGATACTAAAAATAATGAAATTGCTGCTGTAAATGAGGAGAGAATTTCGCGAATTAAATTGTCAGGTGGATTTCCATCCAGTGCTCTTAAAGAAGTGCTTGTCTTAAGGAAAATCCGGCCGGAAGATGTCGATTTAGTTGCGGTTGCCTCACATATGACACCGTCATTCATTTTGAGAGGGTTAAGCGCTATACATAAAAAACTAATACAGAAAAACAAGCAGTTCAGCTTTTTGCTTTCCTTATATATTCTTTATCA
>DAOVNL010000156.1 GCA_030630245.1 Candidatus Omnitrophota bacterium
AAAAGAGGGATGCGTTATCGCCGCCGTGACGGAGGAAATGGAGGCAGCGGCGGTAATGTTATTATGCGCACCGATTGCAATGTGCATACTCTGCTGGATTTTCGTTATCGGCAGCATTTCAAAGCTGAATCCGGCAAGCACGGAAGCAGCAATCTGAAAAAGGGCCGCGACGGCAAAGATCGTATCATTCTTATGCCTCCCGGCACAATTATCCGGGATCATCAGTTTGGACTTTTGATTCGCGATCTGAATAAAGAAAACGAGCAGGTTATAGTTGCAAAAGGCGGCGCAGCGGGGAAGGGAAATTACCGGGGAAGACCAGCTACCGAAGGCATACCAGGCCAGGAGAAAACAATAGGTCTGGAGCTTAAGCTAATCGCTGATGTAGGCCTTATCGGATATCCAAATGCCGGTAAATCTTCATTTGTAAATATTATTTCTGAAGCTAAATCAAAAGTAGCACATTTTCCTTTCACAACAATTCGCCCTGTGCTTGGGGTAGTTAAATCCAGCCGATCGCATAAAAGATTCGTAGTAGCGGATATTCCGGGCATAATAAAAGACGCGCATAAAGGTAAAGGCATGGGGTTTGAATTCCTGCGCCATGTAGAGAGAACAAAACTTTTGCTGTTTTTGATTGATATGTCCGGATCAGAAGGACGTCAGCCTGTTGATGATTATCTGGACCTTATCAACGAAATAGAATTATATGACAGGCAGCTCATGAAAAGGCCGCGAGTACTGGTGGCAAATAAAATGGATTTGCCTGGATTTCAAGAGAATCTAAAAGATTTTAAAGCGCAAATTAAAGAAAGAATATACCCAAGCTCCTGTATTAGCGGAGAAGGAGTAGATAAAGTTACAAAAGCTTTATTTAAGAAATTAAACAAAGAGTAATCCTATAAAAATTAAACTCAAGGGTTAAGAATGGATATTAAATTAAACAAAGGCGATAAAATAATCGTAAAGGTCGGCTCAAGCATATTGACCTCTGATTCTAATCAGCTTGATATGAGTCGCCTGGAAATGATTACAAGCGGGGTAGCTAAGCTTAAAAGCATGGGGTTTGAGGTTGTTATTGTCTCATCCGGGGCTATAGCCTGCGGCATGGAAAAGCTTGGGATAAGTGATAGGCCGGCTTCAATGCTTGCCTGTGCAACTACGGCAGCGGTAGGCCAAAGTGTGCTCATGTTTGATTACGAGCAATTATTCCGGAAAAATAATTATCTAACGGCCCAGATACTGCTTACATCGGACGGGCTGGAAAACCGTACGCGTTATTTAAATGCGCGTAATACGATTTTAAACCTCCTGAAAAGGGGAAATATTGTTCCGATCGTAAATGAAAACGATGCTGTGGTTACCGATGAAATTAAGTTTGGTGACAATGATAAGCTTTCGGCTCAGGTCGCGGCATTAATTGATGCCCGGCTTCTGGTCATACTTTCTGATGTAGACGGTTTGTATGACGGGCAGGGAAAGGTTTTGCAAAGGATCGACAATATCGATTTATGCATAAGCAGCTTTGCGGGTGATGCGATTAAAAATACGACTGTGGGGGGAATGATCACCAAGATCGAAGCGGCAAAGATAGCTGTTAATGCCGGGATCTCTATGGTTATTGCTAATGGGCAGAATAAAGATATTTTAGAACAAATAGTTAAAGGGCAAACTGTGTGCACCTGGTTTTTGCCTAAAAAGGACAAGATATCCGGCAAGAAGCGCTGGATTGCATTCAGCTGTAAGAACTGCGGAAAAATTATTGTTGATGCGGGGGCAAAGCAGGCATTGCAGGATGAGGGAAGAAGTCTTCTCGCTATCGGTATCACAGCTGTTGAAGGAGTTTTTTCTTTTGGGGACTTGGTAATTATCGCAGATGAACAGCACAATGAGATTGCCAGGGGCCTTGTAAATTATTCAAGCCGGGAAGTAAGCATGATCAAGCAAATCAGGACAGATGATATTGAAAAGATTCTGGGCTGCAAATCTTATGATGAAGTAGTGCATAGAAACAACCTGGTCATTTTAAGATAGTAGGAGGATTGGATGTCCTTAAAAAAAGAGATTTTACATATTGCAGTTCAAGCCCAAAAGGCCTCACGCTTTTTAGTGACACTCTCGGGGGAGCAAAAGAACAAAGCTTTAAAGGCAATGGCGGAGAGTTTGCTGAAAAATAAGCAGGCAATATTAAAGGCCAATAAAAAAGACATAGAGTTTGCAAAAGGCCGGAAAATGCCCGGCGCTTTTATTGACAGGCTTACGCTTACAGATAAAAGAATAAAGAAAATGAGCGATGATCTTATGTCGGTCATCGCACTTTCTGATCCGGTGAGTCAGGTAATAAAAATGTGGAGAAGGCCCAACGGTTTAAATATTTGCAAAATGAGTGTTCCCCTGGGAGTGATTGGGATAATTTATGAATCGCGCCCTAATGTTACCAGTGATTGCGCCGCATTATGCCTGAAGGCCGGTAATGCCGTAATATTGCGCGGAGGCAAAGAATCAATACATTCCAATCTTGCGATTTACAAGGCAATATCTCAGGCTCTTACCAAGTGCGGGTTCCCTCAGGGTTGCGTCAGCCTTATCGCCACAACTGACCGCGCGGCTGTGTCGATAATGCTCAGGTTATCCAATCATATTGACCTGATCATTCCTCGAGGGGGAGAATCTTTGATCAGAAGTGTTGTTGAAAACTCGAAAATACCGGTGATAAAGCATTACAAGGGGATATGCCATACATTTGTCGACAAATATGCTGACTTGGGCATGGCTGAGGAAATTGCTTTTAATGCTAAGGTACAGCGTCCGTCAACTTGCAACGCAATGGAATGTTTGCTTGTGCATAAATCGGTAGCGGATAAATTTATACCGCGTATAGTCAAAAGATTAAAAAAGGCAAAAGTTGAAATCAGGGGATGCCCGAAGACAACAAAGCTTGTAAAAGGTGTAAAAAGGGCAACTAATGAGGATTATGCTACTGAATTTCTTGATAGAATACTATCTGTTAAGGTTGTTAATTCCATGGACGCGGCACTGGCGCATATTGTAAAGTACGGGAGCAAACATTCAGACGCGATTGTTACCGATAATTTTCCAAACGGGATGAAATTTTTAAAATCAGTAGATTCCGCGTGCGTCTATCTTAATGCTTCTACCCGGTTTACAGACGGCAACGAGTTCGGCTTAGGAGCGGAAATCGGGGTGAGTACCGATAAGCTCCATGCCCGCGGCCCGATGGGACTGGAGGAATTAACTACCTATAAATATATGGTTATGGGTAATGGACAAATCAGAAAATAGAAAGAGAGTTGGAATTTTAGGGGGAACGTTTGACCCCCCTCATAATGGCCATATACTGATAGCTGAAGCAGCATGTGCTCAGTTAGGCCTGA
>DAOVNL010000006.1 GCA_030630245.1 Candidatus Omnitrophota bacterium
AACTCGCTGCGTCAGGTTATCAATGCCTGCGGAGAAGGAGCTAAAGCCGCGTATTCCGCGCATAAATTACTGGAAAAATATGATTAAGCAGAAGACCTTTTTACCGGAGTTCTCCAGTATGAGATCGGCCATTTGCACAGAAGGCTGATCATTGATTATTTGCCCTGATATAGGAGGCTAAAGATTGCCAAAAACCTGCCTGATAATTAAGGCCATATGTCCTTAGAAAGTTGTTAATTTATAGGTGTACATTTAATAATGTTTGTGATAAAATATGAAAAATCGAAAGGAGGTGAAAAAGAGATGTCTGCATCAGAGAATGAGAAGCAAAAAGTTATTGGTGATTTCAAGCTTCACGATAAGGATACCGGTTCAGCCAGCGTTCAGATCGCTTTACTTACAACAAGGATCAACGGCCTTACCGAGCATTTGAAAATTCACAAAAAGGACTTTAGTTCCAGAGTAGGATTACTTCAGCTTGTTTCCAAGAGGAGGAGGTTGTTGAATTACTTAAAAAGAGAAGAATTCAAGAAGTATAAAGAAGTGTTAGAGAAACTTAACCTGAGAAAATAGAAGAAGTAAGAAGAGATAGAAGATATAGAAAAGAAAGAAGAGAAGAGAGAATGATAGAAAGAACAGAAATAAAATTGGGAAAAGAGACAATTAAAATTGAAACCGGGAAATTAGCTAAACAGGCAAATTCCGCGATTACTGTACAGTGCGGAGGAACAGTTGTTCTGGTCACTACCGTAATGTCAAAAGAACCTAAGGAAAATTTAGATTTCTTGCCTTTGACAGTAGAATATAAAGAAAAGACCTATGCTGCCGGTAAGATACCCGGAGGATTTTTTAAACGTGAAGGCAGGCCATCGGAAAAGGAAATATTGACATCCAGACTTATAGATAGACCTATAAGGCCGCTTTTCCCGAAAGGTTTTCGCAATGAGATTCAGGTTTTTGCTATGGTTTTGTCAAGTGACAGAGAAAATGATCCGGACATCCTGGCTTTGATAGGGGCTTCATGCGCCCTAGCAATATCTGATATTCCATTTTTAGGGCCTATGGGGGCAGTAAAAATCGGCAGAATAAACGATAAGTTTGTTATTAATCCTACATTTGAGGAGCTTAAGGAAAGTTCATTGGAAATAATACTTGCCGGGACGAAGAACGGGATTAATATGATTGAAAGCGCTGCCAACCAGGTATCTGAAGAATTAATGCTTGAGGCAATGAAGTTTGGCTATGATAAATTATTATCTCTTATCAGTATACAGGAAGAATTTGCTAAAAAATGCGGTAAAGAAAAAGCAGATGTTGCCCTAAAGCAGATACCTGAGGAATTGTATGATAAGGTGAAGGATTTTGCCTTAGAAAAACTGTCTGAGGTTTATAAAATCAGCAGAAAGGAACAAAGAGAAGAGCAGTTGTTTGTTATCTCAAAAGAACTGATTGAAAATCTGATAACAGAAGATTCTCCTTACACGGAATTGGAAGTAAAATCCATGCTGGTAAAAGTTGAAAAAGAGCATGTGCGTAAAATGATCCTTGAAAACAAGATGCGCGTTGACGGCAGAAGTTATACGGATATACGCAAGATAAGCTCTGAAGTAGCTGTTTTGCCTTGCACACATGGTTCGGCAGTGTTTACACGCGGTCAGACTCAAAGTTTGTCTGTGGTAACTCTGGGAACAAGTGCGGATGAGCAGAGGATTGATGCTTTAGAAGGAGAATCAACCAAAACTTTTATGTTGCACTATAACTTTCCTTCATTTAGTGTGGGAGAGGTACGGCCGATCCGCGGGCCTGGCCGCAGAGAAATTGGACACGGAGCGCTGGCAGAGCGGGCATTATCTCCGGTTATGCCTTCAAAAGAAAAATTTCCCTATACGGTAAGACTGGTTTCTGAAATTTTAGAGTCTAATGGATCTTCGAGTATGGCGACAGTTTGCGCAGGAACATTATCTTTAATGGATGCGGGTGTTCCGATCGAAGCAGCGGTTTCAGGAATTGCCATGGGCCTTATAAAAGAAGGTGATAACGTGGCGGTGCTGACTGATATCCTGGGATTAGAAGATCATTTAGGTGATATGGATTTTAAAGTTACCGGCTCTAAAAAAGGGGTTACGGCTATTCAGCTTGACTCAAAGATAGAGGGAATAAATATAGAGATTTTTGAAAAGGCCTTAGCTCAAGCAAAAGTTGCCAGGCTTTTTATCTTAGAAAAAATCCTGGCAGTTATTGATAAACCCCGGGCTGAACTTTCTGAATTTGCTCCGAGAATCACGATCATAACTGTTCCGCAGGAAAAGATCAAAGATATTATAGGCCCTGGAGGTAAGATAATTAAGCAGATAGTCGCTGATACAGGGGTAAAAATAGATATTGAAGATGACGGAACAGTGGCTGTTGCTTCCTCTGATTCTGAGGCATCTAAAAAGGCAATTGATATAATTCAGGGGTTGATCGCTGAAGCGGAAGTAGGCAAGATTTATAAAGGTAAGATAACCCGGCTCATGAACTTTGGAGCTTTCTGTGAAATATTACCTAATAAAGAAGGGCTTATCCATGTCTCAGAGTTGTCTAATAAGTATGTCAAAAATGTTGAAGATGTTGTAAAAGTCGGAGATAAGGTAACTGTAAAAGTGATAGAGATAGACAATATGAAAAGGATCAACCTGAGCATGAAAAAAGCTAATCTTGAGGAAAATCAAAGCGATGGAAGTGATTGATAAAGTAGTTATAAATATCAAGAAAAAGGATAATTGTGAAGATTTGCCGCTTCCGGCGTATATGAGCAGCGGATCAGCAGGCATGGATTTATATGCTGATGTTGATGGGGAGACAACTCTAGAACCCGGCCGGATTAAACTTGTCTCGGCCGGGATCTATATCAGTTTGCCTGAGGGGTATGAGGCTCAGATAAGGCCGCGCAGCGGACTGGCCATAAAACACGGGATCGGGATAGTAAACAGTCCTGGAACCATTGACGCTGATTACCGCGGGTTGATTAATATTATCATGATTAATTTTGGCACCAGTTCATATACGATAAAGCGTGGCGCGCGTATTGCTCAAATGGTTATTAAGAAGATTACCCAGGCAGAATTTAAAGTTGTTAATGAACTGGGCAAGACTCAACGCAATGCGGGCGGCTTTGGGCATACGGGAGTATGATCTATGAGTGAAAAACAAATAAGGATAATATGGTTTATTATCCTTATTGGAATCTGTGCTTTTCTGCTTATTAGTTTTTTTTCTTATAATCCGGCCGATATTCCTTTTAACACTTCAAATCCCAATGTACATATAAAAAATTTCAGCGGATACGTAGGTGCCTATCTGGTCTGGGCGCTGCTTATTTCCGTCGGATGGAGCGCCTATCTTATCCCGGCGCTTTTCTGTTTATGGGCAGTGGGAAAAATAATGGGGCGGATTACCCATAAATTTCATACTAAATTTTTTGGCTTCCTGTTCGCGATCTGGTCATTTTCGGCAATGATGAGCACTTTGACTTCTCCTTATAATGTAAGCAGAGTGGCCACAGGAGGAATAGTTGGATTTTACACATCCTTGGTGCTCAGCAGGTATTTCGGTGAAGTAGGCACAATGGTGATCCTGGGCACAATATTTGTGCTGTCAATTCTTTTAGCTACAGAATTCCTTGTTTTACCGGTTCTGCTGCGCCTCTCAAGAACTATAGCCGGTTTTTTCAATATCTCCTCACTTAAAGAGAGCATGCGGGAGATGCGCTCTGCGCGGCAGGCCCCGGTTAAGCCTAAAATCAGGAAGCTTGGGGCCAAAAACAAGAGGGAAAAAGAACTTAATGTGTTTGAGGAAGAGGAAGAAGAATAGGAATTTGTCAATTCATTGCGTAAACCTAAGATTGTAATAAAGAAGTCTAAACTCCTGCAGAAAAAGAAAAAGCCTGTTAAGATACAGGCCCCGAAATTTGTCGGAGATTATAAGCTGCCGTCCCTTGATCTGCTTACCACACCTCCGGCGATGGAAGAAAGAATGATGAAAGATGACCTTGAGGGTAATTCCAAGATACTTGAAGAAACTCTCAGGGATTTCAATATCGAGGTTAAAGTCGTTGAGGTTGAACAGGGGCCAGTGATAACCCGGTATGAATTACAGCCGGCTCCCGGGGTAAAAATAAATCAAATAATGAATCTTGGTGATGATATCGCGTTAAATTTAAAAGCGCCGAGTGTGCATATTGTTGCGCCCATTCCCGGCAAAGGAACTGTCGGGATCGATGTGCCGAACTCAAAAGCGGCCATGGTTTATCTAAAAGAGCTTTTAGAAACAAGTGAGTTTCAGGATTCCGAGTCAAAATTAACACTTGCATTGGGAAAAAACATCAGCGGGATTCCGCTTGTCACTGACCTTGCTGTAATGCCGCATATGCTGATCGCCGGAACTACCGGTGCCGGAAAAACAGTCTGTGTCAATACTCTGATCATGAGTCTTTTATTCCAAGCCTCTCCGGAAGAAGTAAAGATGATCCTGATTGACCCGAAGATGGTTGAAATGGCCATGTATAACGGCCTGCCTCACCTTATCTGCCCGGTTGTCAATGATATAAAAAGAGCTGCAGGGGCGCTTGACTGGGCAGTAACGGAGATGGAAGACCGTTATAAGTTATTGGCAAAGGTAGGGGCACGTAATATTGCAGGCTATAACAGAAAAATAGACGAGGGGCTTAAAGAAATTACCGATGGTGATAAAAAGATAACTCTTGAAAAGATGCCTTATATTGTGATTATTATCGATGAGCTGGCAGATATGATGCTGCTGGCTCCCAAAGAGGTTGAGGCGTCAATTACCCGCCTGGCGCAGCTATCACGTGCTGTCGGCATTCATATGATCCTGGCTACGCAGAGGCCTTCTGTGGATGTTATAACAGGCATTATCAAGGCAAACTTTCCCGCGCGAATTTCATTCAGGGTAGCAAGTAAGATAGATTCCCGCACAGTTCTGGATATGAACGGGGCAGATAAACTTTTGGGCCGCGGCGACTTGCTTTTTATGAAACCCGGCAATTTCAAACTGATAAGGGCGCAATCCGGCCTTGTGGGAGATAAAGAAATCGAGGCAGTAGTTAAATTTGCCAAAGAACAGAGAGCGGTTGTTTATACAGAGGATTTATTAAAGGAGCAGGGAAAAATATTCGGCGCCAGGAGCAGAAGCAAGAAAGACGACTTGTATGAAGAAGCCGCAAAGCTTGTTATTAATACCAAACAGGCGTCTGTTTCAATGCTGCAAAGAAGACTACGGCTTGGATACGCGCGCGCCGCGCGTTTAATTGATATGATGGAGGACGATGGTATTGTCGGTTCATTTCGAGGATCTAAAGCAAGAGAGATTCTTATTGATAGCTGGGATGATGTTGTTTTCGCGCAGCAGGAAGAAGAATAGCAGCAAACAATTGCAGACAAATTTTCTAAACGCCAGCCTAAAATCTCCGCTTTTTTTATGAAAATAAAATTCTATAATGAAAATATTCTGCCTATAAATTTGAGTATACGGGAAGAAAAATGAAAGTAGCATTAATTAACCTTGGCTGTTCGAAAAATCTTGTTGATGCGGAAATAATGCTTGGTTTTCTGCACAGGGCCGGGTTCACAATAAAAGAAAACCCGTCGGGTTGTGATGTGGCGATTGTCAATACCTGTGCTTTTATAAAAGATGCGAAAGAGGAGGCAATCGATACTGTTTTTAACCTGGTTAATCTAAAGAAGCAGGGAAAACTAAAAAAAATTATCGTATCAGGATGCCTGCCGCAGCGTTACGGCAAGGAGCTTGCTTCTTTGCTTGAGGAGGTTGACGGATTTTTGGGGTCCGGGAATATCGATAAGATATCGGCTACGATAGCCAAATTGTTTAATCAGAGGCAGGTTGTCAATATCGGCCGTAATCATTATCTATATAAGCATAATACGCCGCGTATATACCTGACCCCGGGGCATTATGCTTACGTGAAAATTGCGGATGGTTGTGATAACCGCTGCAGTTATTGTGTTATCCCTCAGATAAGAGGGACGTTTCGTTCAAGAAGGATGGAATCTATAGTAAATGAAGTGCGTGATATGGCTGACCGGGGCATAAAAGAGGTTAGCCTGATAAGCCAGGATACTACTTTTTATGGTTATGATATTTATAAAAAGTACGCGCTTGTTCAGCTTTTGAAGAAACTGGTAAAAATAAAGAGGCTGAAATGGATCAGGTTGTTATATTTACATCCCAGGCATTTAAACGTCTCGCTGCTAAAGGTTATACGTGATGAGCCTAAAATATGCAAGTATATTGATCTGCCTATTCAGCATATAAATGACAGAATATTGAAGTTAATGAAACGGAAAGTAAAAGCCGCAAAGATTAAAAAGCTGATAGTCGATATAAGAAGGATTATCCCTGATGCCGCTCTGCGCACTACCCTGATCGTAGGGTTTCCTCAGGAAACAGAGCTTGAGTTTAAAGAGCTTTATGAATATGCTGCAGATGTGAAATTTGAGCACTTAGGTGTCTTTACATATTCGCCTGAGGAAAATACCTTGGCAGCTTTACTTAAAGGCCAGACACAGGAGCATATAAAGAATAAAAGACGGGATAAGATCATGCTTATGCAGCAGAAAATCGTTGAGCGGAAGAACTCAACGTTTGTGGGTAGAAAAAGGGAAGTTCTTATTGATAAGGTTTTAAACAGGAGATTGGCTATCGGGCGGATGCAATACGATGCTCCTGATGTTGACGGGCTTGTTTATGTGAAAGGCAAAGACTTCAAAGTTGGGGGCATGGAAACAGTGCTGATAACAGATAATGTGTTTTACGATTTGACCGGAGAAAAAGCATGAATTTACCTAACAGACTGACTATTTTGCGTATTGTGTTAACTTTTGTTTTTATGTTTCTGCTTTTTTCCCCGGGATTGCCGGGAAAGGTCTTCGCGTTGGTTGCTTTTATCATTGCCTGTTTGACGGATTTTTATGACGGATATATTGCACGCAAATATAATCTGATCACTGATTTAGGGAAACTGCTTGATCCGATTGCCGATAAAATTCTTGTAATAGCTGCGTTTCTGGCTTTTGTAGAAATGGGGATAATCCCGGCATGGATGGTTGTTGTAATCATATTTAGAGAGTTGGTAATAACCGGTATAAGGATTATTGGAGTAAGCAAGGGAAAGGTTTTAGCCGCTTCAATGGCGGGGAAACACAAAACAGTTTCACAGATGGTATCAATTTTTTTTATACTTGGCGTTATTATAATCAAGGAGGCAGGGGATGCCGGTATTTTGTTTTGGAGTGCTGAGCTTGAACCTTTCCTGAATATTAGTATATATATATTGATGCTGATTACTGTAGCCTTAACTCTTATATCCGGCATGTCGTATTTTATTAAAAACAAGAAAATATTCGGGGCATTAAAAGATGGTTAAATTAATTGCCAGTTTCTTTTACATAGGGTATTTACCAATTGCGTCCGGTACGTATGCCAGTATCGGGGGATTGCTGATCTTTTTTCTGCTTAGAGAAAACTCTTTTTACCTGCAGACTATAACGGGCCTGATTGTTTTTCTGGGATTTCTTACCTGCGGACGGGCGGAAAAAATACTAAAAGTTAAGGATTCACGCAAAATAGTTATTGATGAAGTAAGCGGAATGCTTATATGCTGCTGTTTTATCCGGGCTACATTTTTCCATGCTCTGGTAATATTTTTCCTGTTTCGTGTTTTTGATATCCTAAAGCCATTTCCTCTAAATAGAATAGAGAGTTTAAAAGGGAGTATAGGCGTAATGCTTGATGATATCTTCGCGGCTTTTTATGCACTTGCTGCTTTATATATAATAGATTATATATGCTCATTTTGATTTGATTTTTTGTTTTAACCCGGGTTAACACTCATGCTTGAGTGCAGGAGCAAGAACGTTATTTAGATAATTTTGCCTCAAACAATTCTGTGTACTTTGCTCCCTGGGGGGTAAGTTCACTTTGGAAGATAATAAGTTTATCAACGGTTTCAGCTAATTGCTTCGGCTGGATTTTTCGGGTGATTTTAGGCAGTATATTTTCCCCGTCAAGAGATTTTATGCGGGCGATTGTAAGATGGGGATGGAAATACTTTTCCCCCACCGCAAAATTAATTGTTTCCAACTTATCCTCAAGTTCAGCGTTAATTTCATTCAAATGGTTAAATCCGAAATTAATACCAACCCATACTATTCGCGGATTCGAAACATCCGGAAAAGCTCCTATAACACCTAAGTCTATGTTGAATTTCTTGATTTTCTCGGCAATTTCCTGGACGATCTTTTTAATTTGGTTTAACTGCTCATCATTGATCTGGCCCAAAAATCTAAGTGTTAGATGTATATTTTCCGGTTCTACCCAGGATATCCTGCCTTTGAGGCTTTTTTTTAATTCTGACTGCAGACGGATAAGTTCTTTGAGAATTTCGCCAGTTAAATCCACTGCTATAAAGGTTCTAAGTGTATTTCCCATAAAACTTATTATAAGACAGCTTGAAAATATAAGCAAGTAAATCATGTCAGCTGTTTAAATATGCAAAAATCAGCTTTTCCCGGTTTTTTTGCCTACGTTTATGAATTTTAACTTGTAAAAATGGCCTAATGGCGGTAATATAATTATAGGAAAAGATATATTTTTTTAGGATTAAGTGGGGAGTTAATCAATGTATAGAATTGAGGTTAATGCCGCTGGCAATACTCTTGAAATCCATTTGCAGGAATGTTTTGAAACTGAGCAGGGCAGGGAGTTGGTTGGCGAGTTGTCCCGGAGGATACATGAACTTAAGCCGGGATTTAGATTGTTGACCGATCTAAGTCAGCTTAGAAATATGGATATTGATGCGCATAAGAGCATTGATGAGGTAATGGAGTTATGCAATAAATATAAAGTATCTAAAGTGGTTCGTGTAATCACTAAAAATACAAGCGATATCGGCTTTAATATTATGTCTCTATTTCATTATTCGCACAGTGTTATAATTCATACTTTTAATTCTTTGGAAGAAGCGCAGCAGGAAATGGGTGTTTTCTAAAGCGCGTAAATATTAAATCGATCAGGAGGACTTAAGGGCATTACTTGATATGAATGGACCCTATGTTCTTGTTCCTGATAAAATTGATGAGAATGTAGTGCCGAACCTTCCGGGTAATTATGCCGTAGGATATATATCAGAAAATGATTTTATTGTGCTTTATGCCGGGCGATCTGAAAAAGATATTAACGCTAAGATTAAGAGTTGGGTATACCGTAAAAGTGATTGCCTTTTCTTTAAGTTCAGTATTGCCAAATTTCAGGAAGATGCTTTTTATAAAGAATGTATTAACTATCATGATTTTGTCGGAAGTACAAATTTGAAAAGTAACAAACACCCCAGTCATGACAAGACAGTCGATTGGAAATGTCCCCGTTGCGGTGTTTATGGATGAATGAATGTTTTGAATTTGCAAGATTTTATGCCTGCAATTATTATACTTTCCTTTTTTAAGCCATAAGGATAAATAACAAAATATGACAAAAGCAGTTCATGAAAAATTCATGCTACTGGCAATTAAAAAAGCTGAAGAAGGAATAGGCAGAGGGCAAACGCCTTTTGGGGCCTGTATTGTAAAAGACGGAAAAGTGATCAGCTGTGCGCATAATACCGTATGGGGCACAAATGATATTACTGCTCACGCGGAGATCGCAGCAATACGCCGGGCCTGCCGCAAATTGAAAACAATTGATCTAACCGGTGCGGTTATTTATTCGACATGTGAGCCGTGTCCGATGTGTTTCAGCGCCTGCCACTGGGCAAAAATATCGATGATTGTTTACGGGACAAAGATAGCCGATGCCGAAAAATCCGGATTTAACGAGTTAAAGATTTCCAGCCAAGAATTAAAAAAAGCGGGAAAAAGCGCAATTAAGCTTGTTGGCGGGGTATTAAAGAAAGAAAATACGGATCTTTTCAAAAAATGGCTTTCTAAGGCAGGTAAGCGCGTATACTAATATAAAAAAAGCAAGTAAAAATCTGCGGGGATAGGAAATGAAAGGTAACAATAATCTGTTGTTATATTTGCGTATTTTTATCAGTATCATATTGCTCCTTATTCTGTGTTTTTTTATGCGGGGCAGGTTTGATGAGCTGCTGAATACGATCCGCTCGGTTAATATAGGATTATTCTTACTGTCATTAACTGTTGCCAGCTGCATATTAGTTATTCATGCTTTTCGCTTGAAATGCCTGTTTGAGATCCAGAAAATTTATTTTTCCGGGGTCGAGGCGATAAAACTTGTCTTTATGGGAGTGTTTTTTAATAATTTCATGCCTTCAACCATTGGCGGAGATGTAGTTAAATTGTATTATGCTAAAAAGCGCGCGAAAAATTTTATAGAGCCGTTTTCATCGATACTGATGGACAGAATAGTAGGGCTTGCCGCTTTAACCCTTCTGGGCACATTGGCTTTATTATTTAAGGCCGAGCTTATAAGAAATAACACAGCTAAACTTATAATCCTGTTTTTTTTCCTGATAATCATCGGGTTTTTTATCCTGCTTTTTTTTAAGGGATTTACTTCCAAAGTTGTTTCCTTATGCAGAGTATTTAAACTGGTAAAATTTGAACGTTGGATACTTAAACTGGTTGATACGATCTCCCGGTTTAGTAAATCATCAAAAACATTAAATGCTTTTTTTTGCGGGTTCATCGGGCAGGTTATGATTATTTTCTGTGTCTATCTATTGTCCCGCAGCTTGTCACTGAATCTTCCCATAGGCACTTTTTATGTATTAATACCGGTTATTCAAATAGTAAGTGTGTTGCCTTCTATCAACGGGTTAGGGATCAGGGAAGGGGCATTTGTGTATTTTTTTAAGGATTTCATGTCTCCGGAATATGCTGTGGCTCTATCGATTCTTTATATAGGGCTTATGATCCCCGTGAGTATATTCGGTGGATTTATATATATGTTTTTCCGGATAAACACAAAGGAGGTAGTTGTATGATTAGTAAAGAATTGCTTGAAATACTGGCTTGTCCAGTTTGTAAAGAGAGTGTATTGCTTGAGTCTGAAAAGCTTGTATGTACAAAATGTCACAGGCATTATCCGATTAAAGACGGCATTCCTGTTATGCTGGTTGATGAGGCAGAAGAGCTTGTTGACACAGATGACCGTTGATGAGAAAAGATGCAGATAAGCACAGATAGAAAAAGCTGCAAGCTTCAAAAATAAAAATAGTAGTTACGCTACAATGCTTGAAATTGCTGCAGTTATGAGGTTTGTTTTTTTCTCACCTTTACCTTGTTTTTTCTAAACTTGAAAAATAATGAAAAATATGATATATTTATATTTAGAACGTTTAGAATATATTAAAAGTTCTAAACATAGGAGAGCATATGTTAGATACTGTAGATAAACTTATTGACGAATTAGTGGACGGAGGAAGCAATTTTGCTGCCTCTTTGGGGATTAGCCGTGTTGCGGGACAGCTTTATATACTGCTGTTTTTAAGCGAAAAACCCTTATCCCTGGATGAAATGATGGAAAAACTGAAAATCAGCAAAGGATATGTAAGTATAAATATCCGGGCTCTGGAACGCTGGCAGGCAGTGCGAAAAGTCTGGGTTAAGGGCTCTCGCAAGGATTACTATGAGGCTAATCTGGATACAATCAGTATCGTGGTTAATCAATTGGAGTATGGATTAAGACAGAGATTTGAAGGATTAGATCTGATTATAAATAGGGCAAAGGGAAAGATTGGACAGATGAAAAATACGCAATCTAAAGAGCAAATACAAAATTTGGAAGATAAAATCAAAAAAGCAGAAAAGATGTACAATAGAGTAAGTGGTCTTTTGGGAAAGTTAGACCTTTTAAAATTGTTAAAATGATGCAGGAGAAAGTCATGGAGCAAACAAGGCAGCGTATTACTACGTACGAACCAGACAATTCAATAAAAAAAGGATATTCATCTATTTTTAGGGAAATATTCGATGAACTGAAAAAGAACCGATGGCTTACTTACCAGTTATTTAAAAGAGATTTTTTGACTCTTTATAAGCAGTCATTCGTGGGTATTGTATGGGTATTTATCTTTCCTTTAGTAAGTGTGGGAACATTTGTAATTTTGAAGCGTTCAGGGATATTTACTTTTGGCAATATCAATGTGCCATATCCAATATATGCTATGTTAGGAGTGGCATTTTGGCAACTGTTTGCAGCGGGTTTAATTGCTACTTCTAATTCTCTTGTAAAAGCCGGGTCGATGATTGTAAAGATCAACTTCTCAAAAAAGTCCCTTGTTATTGCTTCTTTTGGACAGGCAATCGTTTTCTTTCTAATACAGATTACTTTATTTGGCATATTGCTTATTTATTATCAGCTCAGGCCGAGTATTATAATTTTGTTTTTACCAGTACTTGTATTACCAATCATATTTTTTTCTCTAGGACTTGGTTTTATTTTGTCCTTACTTAATGGCATATTCCGCGATATAGGCAATGTGCTTTCAATCCTGTTGACTTTTTTTATGTTCTTAACCCCGGTTTTGTATGCTAAACCCACATCAGGCATGCTTTCTTACCTGACGGACTATAACATATTATATTACCTTGTTTGCGTGCCTAGAAATATCTTATTCATGGGCATAATGAACTCAATGTCGGATTGGAAGGGGTTTTTTATTTCTGTTGTTCTGTCTTTTGTAATTTTTACCATCTGTTTAGTAATTTTTCATTTAACGGAAACAAGAGTAGCTGAGAGAATATAAAATGGATGATTTGGCGATAAAA
>DAOVNL010000027.1 GCA_030630245.1 Candidatus Omnitrophota bacterium
GTTATTTTAAAATCATTATTTAAAAACGCGCAGGTTTCAGTTGTTACCGCTACAGCATCTTTGCGCTGCCCGAGCACAAGAGGAGTATATCCGTACCTGTCACGTGCGGCGTAAACTCCGTCTTTATTAAGCAGTAAAAGCGAGCAGGAGCCTTCAATGCGCTCAAGCATTTTATCAATACCGTCAATCAGGGTATCCCCCTGATTAATAAGTTTGGCAACAAGTTCAGTTTCATTAACTCCGCTTTTCCCGACTTCAGCAAAAGAAATTCCCTTTTCCAGAAGATCCTTTTCTATCTCCTGTGAATTCTCGATAAAACCGTTAGTAACAATGCAGAAATGCCCGAATTTAGAATGCATATAAATAGGCTGGACATTAGCGGCGCTGATAACACCGATGCCTTTATTGCCTTTCATCTTCTGGTATTCTTCAGAGAATTTTGACTTAAACTGCCCCTGGCTTATATTATGTATGCGCCTGTAAAAATCTTCTCCCAGGACAGCAAGTCCGCCGTATTCAGTGCCTAAATGAGAATGATAGTCAGTGCCATAAAATAAATCCTGCATACAGTTGCCTTTTGAAACAACCCCGAAAATACCGCTCATTTTTAACCTCCGTTAAAATAAATGCGTTGCCTTATCATTGTTATCAAGTTAAATTCACGAAACAAAAAGTCTTTTTGTGGAAAAGACAGCTTCGCTTGTCAGATCCACTCCAAGTTTTCTCAATCCCGCCTCATCGCCTGAAGTAGGAATATGCGTTAGATGCATCTGGCAGCCATTAAGCTCTTTTAATTTTTCCATTGCTGCCTGCGCGGTAGGATTGGTAGCAGCACTTATGCTTAAAGCGATCAAGGTTTCTTCAAGATCTAAGCTTACGGCCTTTTCATTTAAAATTTCTTTGTTTAATACCTTTATTGAACTTATTATATTCGGCGACAATAAATGGATTTTATCCGGTATTCCGGCCAGTTGTTTTATTGTATTTAAAATAAGGCTTGAGGATGCATGCATCATAGGCGAATTCCTGCCGGTTATTATTGTCCCGTCATTGAGTTCTATTGCCGCCGCGCAAAAAACCCCCTCATAACCTTTATTCTTTTTTTCCGCCTCTTTTGCTTTATCCCTTGCAGGCAGAATGACCTTTCTGTCTTCCGGTTTTATATTGAGCTCTTTCATGATGAGCTCAACACGCTGTATTGTTTCCCTGTCCACAAAACCAAGCATATATTCACAAGAATAGCGAAAGTATCTTCTGATAACCTCCTGCTTTGCCGCCTCCTGAACAACAGCATCATCCACTATACCGAATCCGGCGCGGTTAACCCCCATATCGGTAGGTGACTTATACATAAATTCTTTATGTGTTATTGTTTCAAGTATTCTCTTGAGTACCGGAAAGATCTCAACGTCACGGTTATAGTTGACTGTTGATTCATTGTATGCCTCAAGATGGAACGGATCGATAAGATTAAAATCCCTGATATCAGCGGTTGCCGCCTCATATGCTATATTAACCGGATGTTTAAGCGGGATATTCCATATCGGAAACGTCTCGAATTTTGCATAACCGCTTTTTATACCTTTTTTATAGTCATGGTAGAACTGAGAAAGACAAGTTGCAAGTTTCCCGCTTCCCGGCCCAGGGCCGGTCACGATCACCAGCGGATTTTTAGTTTTAATATATTCATTGGCACCGTAGCCTTCCTCACTTACGATCAAATCCACATCTGTAGGATAGCCTTTGGTGAATCTGTGCGTGTATACCTTTATATTTCTGCGTTCCAATTTATTTTTGAAAATTTTTGCAGCAGGTTGATTATCGTAACGGGTTATAACGACAGCCCGGACATCCAGTTTCCAGCTTCTTATATCATCAATCAGCTTCATGACATCCACGTCATAGCTTATTCCGAAATCAGCCCGGACTTTTCTTCTTTCAATATCGCCGGCGTAAATACAAAGCATTATATCCGCCTTATCTTTTAATTTCTGCAGAAGCCTCATCTTCACATTAGGGTCGAACCCAGGCAGTACACGCGCGGCATGATAATCAAAAAGCAGCTTCCCTCCGAATTCAAGGTACAATTTGCCGTCAAATTTTTCCACCCTTTCAAGAATAGCCGCTGTCTGTTCCTTCAAATATTTCTTATTATCAAAACCAATCTTATTGGCCATTATCAATTACCTTTTCTTTTCAAGAATCTTTTTTGAAAATTTTTTAGGTTTTTCAGTCGGATATTTGCCGCTGAAACATGCCGTGCAAAATTCACAAGCAGGCAAAAGCATTGATTTTAGCATTCCCTCTAAACTTAAATACTTTAAGCTGTCCAGCCCCATAAATTCTTTTATTTCTTTGACCGTATGCTTAGCAGCAATTAACTCTTTTTTTGTCGGAAAATCAATGCCGTAAAAACAAGGCGATTTTATTGGCGGACAACTGATACGCATATGAATTTTTTTTGCACCAGTTTGGCGAATCGTTCGCACACGCGCGCGGCTGGTTGTGCCCCTAACGATAGAATCCTCTACAATTGCTAGACGTTTTCCTTTTATAACGTCCTTTATCGGATTAAGCTTTACGCGGACTTTGAAATCACGTATAAGTTGAGATGGCTGTATAAAGGTTCTGCCTACATAATGGTTACGTATCATTCCAATTTCAAACGGAAACTTCGATTTCTCGGCAAAACCAATCGCAGCATAACTTCCTGAATCAGGAATAGGCATTACCAGATCACATTCTACAGGCGATTCTTTTGCCAGTTGCGCTCCTAATCTTTTACGTGTAAGATAAACATTTTTGCCGAAAATATTACTATCAGGACGTGAGAAATAAATATATTCAAAAATACAAAAAGAATGTTTCCTTTTGGGAAACGGCTTTATGGATTCAATTGTTTTATTCTGAATAAAAACAATCTCTCCGGGCTCTACTTCCCTTACATACTCTGCCTGTATAAGATCCAAGGCGCATGTTTCACTTGCCAGGACATAGGCCCCCTCAAGTTTTCCCAGGCACAAAGGCCTGAATCCATGCGGATCACGCGCTCCAATCAATACATTATCAAGCATCATTACCAAAGAGTAAGCTCCTTCCAAGGACTTAAGCGCTTCAATTACTTTTTGCTGATAATCTTTTATTTTTGATTGCGCCAGAAAATGGACAATTACTTCTGAGTCCATCGTTGTCTGAAAAATAGAACCTTTCTCTTCCAAAGATTCTCGAAGTTCAATTGTATTAGTAAAATTGCCGTTATGAGCAATTGCAATATGCCCTCTTTTGTGATTTACCAGAAAAGGCTGAACATTCCTTTCAAGGCTTGATCCCGTTGTTGAATAGCGCACATGCCCAACAGCAATACTGCCGCGTAAAGAACGAAGAGAACCCTCGCCAAAAATATCCCCAACCAGTCCCATACCCTGATGAGAACGGGTTCTTTTCCCATCATAAGTTACTATACCAGCGCTTTCCTCACCACGATGCTGCAAAGCATAAAGCCCCAGATACGTAAGCCTGGCCGCATCTTTATGACCGGTAACCCCAAACACACCGCACATTATTTTTCCCTTTCCTGATTCTCTTTATAGTAACTCTGCAAAGCCTTAGGCGCAATGCTGGTTTTCTGCATTGCTTCTATACCTCTTACACTGGCAGATGCCGCGGCCATCGAAGTTATATAAGGAATCTTTTGCTGTATAGCCATAATTCGAATATAGCTGTCGTCACTTTTCCCGCTCCGCCCTACCGGTGTATTTATAATAAGATTAATCTCTTTGTTTTTTAGCGCATCGACAATATTAGGTCTTCCTTCATGCAGCTTTTTTATCGGAATACTGTCTGTACCATGATCTTGCAAATATTTACTTGTTCCTTTTGTAGCATACACCTTTAATCCTAATTCAGCAATTTTGCGGGCAATAGGCAAAAGATTTTTCTTGTTTTTATCATCAACTGTCAAAAGCACTCCTCCTTCAATCGGCAGCCGCGCGCCCGCGGCTTCCTCTGCCTTATAAAAAGCAAGATCAAAAGATTCAGCAATCCCCATAACCTCACCTGTTGCTCTCATTTCAGGGCCGAGCAGCGGGTCAACTTCCGGAAACATGTTAAAAGGAAATACCGCTTCTTTAACACCTACATAAGAAATTTTTTTAGCCCTCAGCTGAGGGAAATCTTTGATCTTTTTTCCAAGCATCAATTGCGTTGCTATACGAGCAATAGGAATATCCATAATTTTAGAAACTATAGGTACAGTCCGCGAAGCTCTTGGATTTGCCTCTAAAATATATACTTTATCATCACAAATCGCGTATTGAATATTCATCAATCCTTTAACTTTAAGCTCTTTGGCTATATCCTTTGTATATTTCTCTATAGTTTTAATATGCTTATCCTGTATCGAACAAGGAGGGATAGCACAGGCTGAATCTCCTGAGTGCACTCCGGCAAGTTCAATATGTTCCATAATCGCGGCAACAAATGTGTTTTCTCCGTCGCAAAGAGCATCAACTTCAGCTTCTATAGCATTTTCAAGAAAACGATCAATAAGCATCGGATACTCCGGGCTGACCTGTATGGCCTCCTCGGCATACTTGCACAGCATCAATTCATCGTAAACGATCTGCATGCCCCTGCCGCCTAAGACAAAAGAAGGTCTGACCATTAGAGGGTATCCGATATTATTTGCAATCTTAAGGGCTTCTTCTAAAGAACGTGCTGTACCGCTTTGCGGCTGAGGAACATTTAATTTGATCATCTTTTCTCTGAACTTTTCCCTATCTTCTGCCAGAGAGATACTTTCCGGTGTTGTTCCCAGGATATTAACCCCATTACTTTTAAGCTCCTGCGCGATATTCAAAGGGGTCTGTCCTCCAAACTGAACAATAACACCTTGCGGTTTTTCTTTTTCATATATCGAGAGAACTTCTTCAACCGTTAAAGGTTCAAAATATAATTTATTGGAAGTGTCATAATCAGTAGAAACAGTCTCCGGATTACAATTGACCATAATTGACTCATATCCCGCGTCGCGTAAAGCAAATGCCGCATGCACGCAGGTATAATCAAATTCAATCCCCTGCCCGATACGGTTAGGCCCGCCGCCTAAAATCATGATTTTTTTATTTGTTGATACAGGCACCGAATCTTCCGCGTTATAAGTAGAATAATAATACGCGGCATTATTAACACCGCTGACAGGAACTGCCTCATAGCACTCTTGTACCCCGAGTTTTATACGCCTGTCTCTTACCTGCTTTTCTTCAATGCCAAAAAGATTTGCTATATATCTATCACCAAACCCCCATTGCTTAGCTTTGATCAATTGTTCGTTACTCAATTTCTTCCAACCAGCCGTTATAATTTCCTCTTCCAGTTCAACAAGGTCTTTCATCTCCTTGATAAAATAACTGTTTATATGCGTCATTTTATTTAACTCATCAACGCTCAAGTCTTTGCGCAATGCCTCATACATTATAAAGATGCGTTCACTTGAAGGATTAGCCAACTTTTCTTTCAACCTATCAAGCGGAAGAGATTTAAAATTTTTCGCTCCACCTATCCCATAGCGTTTAATCTCCAGCGATCTTATCGCTTTCTGAAAAGCCTCTTTAAAAGTTTTGCCGATGCTCATCACCTCACCTACTGCCTTCATCTGCGTACCAAGAATATCCAATGCTTGGGGAAATTTTTCAAAGGCCCAGCGCGCGAATTTTATAACCACATATTCTCCGCTGGGTTCATATTTCTCCAGCGTTCCTTCCCTCCAATAAGGGATCTCATCCATGGTCAAGCCAACGGCAAGTTTTGTTGATATACGGGCAATAGGAAAACCTGTTGCCTTTGATGCTAAAGCAGATGACCTGGAAGTTCTGGGGTTAATCTCAATAACTACCAGGCGGCCATCTTTAGGATTATGAGCAAATTGAACATTAGTCCCTCCGATAACTCCGATAGCATCAACTATCCTGTAAGAATAATCCTGCATGCGTTCCTGCAATTTTTTCGCTACAGTTAACATAGGAGCTGAACAAAAACTATCTCCGGTATGCACACCCATAGCATCGATGTTTTCAATAAAACATACCGTGATCTTCTGATTTTTAGAATCACGCACAACTTCCAGTTCCAGCTCTTCCCATCCAAAAACAGATTCTTCAACCAGCACCTGGTGTACAAGGCTCGCGTTAAGCCCGCGGCTGACTATTGTTCTGAGCTCTTCTATGTTGTACGCAATTCCGCCGCCGGTTCCCCCCATTGTATACGCAGGACGCAATACAACCGGATAATTCATTTTTTCCGCAATCTTCTCTGCTTCCTCTACAGAATGACACGGTTCAGACAGCGGCATTTCAATACCGATCTTTCCCATTGTTTCTTTAAAAACAATCCTGTCTTCACCACGCTCAATAGCATCCGCTTTCACTCCGATAATTTCCACATTATGTTTTTTTAATACTCCAGAGGAATAAAGTGAGGAGGTAAGATTAAGCCCTGTCTGGCCTCCTAAATTAGGCAGTAATGCGTCAGGTTTCTCGATTTCTATGATTTTTTCTAAACTTCGCGGAGTAAGCGGTTCAATATAAGTTTTATCCGCCATGCCAGGGTCAGTCATGATAGTAGCCGGATTAGAATTTACCAACACAACCTCATATCCTTCTTCTTTTAATGCTTTACAGGCTTGTGTTCCGGAATAATCAAATTCGCATGCTTGACCGATAATGATCGGCCCTGAACCAATGATCAAAACTTTTTTAATATCCTCTCTGCGCGGCATAAGGTGATGCTCCTTTCCTGTCTATCTTTAAGAACACTTTTGCAGGTATTCCTGTATAGAAGTTACTGAAAAATCACTTTCTTTTACCGACTCCATACCATTAACTGCTGCCTGAGCTCCCTGAATAGTGGTGATACAGGGAATACCCTGCATAGTAGCTAAATTACGCATATGCTTCATATCGGACTGCCCCTTTCTGCCTGAAGGCGTATTAATCACAAGCTGAATCTTACCTTTCTTAATAAGCTCCAACAATTCAGTATGACCTTCGCCAATCTTACCAACTTTTTTCACTTCAATATTATTGGAGTTCAAAACTTTGGCAGTCCCAATTGTCGCGATAATTTCAAAACCCATATCATAGATTTTTTTCGCGATAAAAACTATATTTCTTTTATCATCATTTTTAACACTGATGAATATCTTCCCTTTATTAGGCAGCAATGTCCCGGCAGCAAGTTGAGACTTATAGAATGCTATTCCAAACGACCTGTCAACTCCCATAACTTCACCGGTAGATTTCATTTCCGGGCCTAATAATACATCAACTCCGGAAAAACGCGAAAACGGTAAAACAGATTCCTTAACTGAAATGTGTTCTACTTTCTTTTCTTCAACAATACCCAGCTCCTCCAGTGTCTTGCCTGCCATGATCTTAGCCGCGATTTTTGCCAGAGGAACTCCCGTAGCTTTACTTACAAAAGGAGTTGTCCTTGATGCCCTGGGATTAACTTCCAGCACATAAACTATGTTGTTTTTTACCGCAAACTGAATATTCAAAAGTCCTTTAACCCGCAATTCCTTTGATAAAACAACAGTATGTTTTCTAATCACATCTATAATATCATCACTTAAAGTATGGGGCGGTAAAACACAGGCCGAATCACCGCTATGCACTCCCGCCTCTTCAATATGCTCCATTATCCCGCCGATTATAGTCTGCTCACCGTCAGACAGGGCATCTACATCAACTTCAACCGCGTCTTCTAAGAATCTATCTATTAGGATCGGACGCTCACTTGAAGCATCAACAGCCTCTTTCATGAATTTTTTCAACTCAGATTCATTGTAAACAATTCGCATTGCCCGGCCGCCCAAAACATAAGAAGGCCTTACCAGAACAGGATATCCGATCTCCTTGGCAATGGCAATTGCCTGTTCACTGGATTTTGCCGATCCGTTTAGAGGCTGGTGAATGCCCAGCTTTTTTATCAGTTGCGTAAACTTATCCCTATCTTCCGCGCGATCAATAGATTCAACCGAAGTACCGATAATCGGCGCCCCGGCATCAGATAATCTTTTTGCCAGGTTTAAAGGAGTCTGGCCTCCGAACTGGACAATAATCCCGTCCGGCTTTTCCTTATCAACAATGTTCATCACATCCTCAAATGTTAACGGCTCAAAATAAAGCTTGTCTGATGTATCGTAATCAGTAGATACTGTCTCCGGATTGGAGTTAACCATGATCGTTTCATATCCAAGCTCTTTCAAA
>DAOVNL010000087.1 GCA_030630245.1 Candidatus Omnitrophota bacterium
CCCATACTTATTTTCATAGTATATGTCTTTAATTCTCTGAGATCTAAGGACATGCCATACCAGATTAACTCGAAAATTATTCCTTCAGCCATAATCGCTATTGCCGATACGTTTGATGCGATGAATTCAACCAGATCTTACCGTTCCAGTTTAAAAAAGGATGCTGTTCTATCTGAACTGAAAAAAGGCGCCGGCAGTCAATTTTCTCCGCAGGTTACTGAGGTTTTTCTGAAAGTGCTTGAAGATAATCCGTCTATTTGGGATAAGTAATATTTCCTAGTTTTTAAAAATGCATCTAAATTCTGAAATGTTTATTATAAAATTTATTTTTTAAATTGATATAACCATTTTTTTGCTATAGATAAAGCGCTATATGTTGTGGATAGTCAGTTTTTTGCCGGGTTTTTTTACCAAATATCTTGCATGCTTTTTGTAAATCTGCTATAATTTTTTTGTGCAAGGGAGTGTGCATGCCAAAGTTAATATAAGGATATAAAATGTATTTCAAAAAGTTAGAAGTTTACGGATTTAAATCCTTTGTTGATAAAACCACGCTGATTTTTGAACCCGGAGTAACTGCAATTGTCGGACCTAACGGCACAGGAAAGAGTAATATTTCTGATGCAATAAAATGGGTATTGGGTGAACAAAGCGTAAAATCAATGCGTGGCGCAAAGATGGAAGATGTTATATTTAACGGCACTGAGGTACGCCAGCCGGTAAATATGGCAGAGGTATCTCTTACTCTTTCCAATGAAGAAAAATGCCTGCCTATTGATTACGATGAAGTGACGATTACCCGAAGGCTCTACCGTTCCGGTGAGAGTGAATATCTTCTCAATAAAACATTAGTCCGGCTAAAAGATATCAATGAGTTGTTAATGGGCACTGGAATCGGGACAGAATCATACTCTCTTCTGGAGCAGGGACGTGTTGATGCGGTATTGAGCTCAAAGCCGGAAGAGCGCAGGGTTATTTTTGAAGAAGCAAGCGGGATCACTAAATATAAAAAGAAAAAAAATGAAGCTTTGCGCAAACTGCAGGCTACCGAAGAAAACCTGCTTAGAGTTAATGATATTATTGTTGAAGTCAACCGTCAGTTGAATTCTATCCAAAGACAGGTAAATAAGGCCCGCCGCTATAAAGAGCAGTTTGATGCTCTTAAAACAATGGATACGCAATATACGTATCATGAATACAATATTCTCAATGATAAAAGAGTTGATTTTGAGAAAGAAGAGAAGGAGTATTCTCTTGAGCAGAATAATTTAGAGAACGATCTTATCGGCCTGTCTCATGGATTTAAGACGCTTAAGGAAACTCTCGGTGATGTTGAGCAGGAGTATAACAGCCTGCATAGCAAAGTTCTTAATGCCGGTATGGAAATCGAAAAAAACAGGCATTCGATAAGCTTGAATAAAGAACGCGTAGAAGAGTTTACGAAAAGAGCTGAAGGCCTGTGTGAAGATATTGAAAACAGCAGCAAAAAAATTGGCGGCATGGATGAACAGTTTAAGCAATTGGAATTGCGCATTGCCGGCTTTCAAGACGAAAAAACTGTCAAAGAGCATAAATTGGTGCTGAAGCGAACAGCAATTGCCGATATAGAAAAACTTATCAAGGAAACCAAAAATAGCATTGAGGATAGCAGATTAAAAGCAGTGAATTTGCTTGCTGAGCATGCCCAGCTTAAAAATGAGCTTACCAGGCTTTCGGCGAATATTCATAACGCTAATACCCGTTTGTTACGGCTGCGCCAGGAAAGAGAAAAAACAGCGGAAGAGCTTAATAGTGTTAATAATGAGCTGAAAAATAAAATCGATGAGGTGCAGGAGCTCAGGGAGAAAGTCACCGGAGAGGAAAACCAATCAAAAGGATTAAATCATAACCGTCAAGAACTGGAGCTTGAAATAAACGGCCTTAAAACCAGCATACAGGAAAGCAAACAGTCGCTTGTCGCCAGTCAATCACAGCTTGAAATGCTTGAGAAACTCAGTAAGGATTACGAAGGGTTCTCAAATCCCGTAAAATCGTTCATGCTCAAGAAAAATGATCATCCGGAACTTTTTATTGGGGTTTATGATGTTCTGGTTAATTTGATGGAAGTAAAAAAGGGATATGAGCTTTGTGTTGAGTTAGCAATGGGAGAATACCTTCAGGCTGTGATCGTTGAGAGTAAACAGCTTGCCTTAAGATTATCTGAGTTTACCGAAAAAGAAGGTATGGGCAGGGTAAGATTTATCAGTCTTGATTCTATCCCGGATCGCTGTGGTAAATCAGGCGCAATAGAAAGTGCGCGCAATATGGTAGAGGTGATAAACACAGATGTTAAATATAAGAAAGTAATATCGCATCTTTTGAGAAATACTTTTATTGTTGAAAATTCCGCGGGGTTTTATGAAGAAACTGAAAGCTCTCAGGCCGAAAAAGAGTCTATTGCCCTGCGAAGAAACAGCGTGATGTTTTCTTACCGCGGTGATTTTGCCCAAGAGATTGCTGTTGTGGGTGATTTTAATAATTGGAGCGTGTCGGATGAGGCTAAATTAAAGGATAAAGGCCAAGGCCTATGGCAGAGACTTTTTCTGCTTGAGCCGGGAAGTTACAGGTATAAGTTTGTAGTTGACGGAAGATGGATAAAAGATTCTGAAAATCCCAATGTAGAATACAATGCTGAGGGGATTGAAAACTCGGTGATAGAAGTGGCTGCTCCTAAAGCCGATAGTACCGTAATACCTGTTTTCCCGGGGACAATCAATAGGAACGAAATGCTGGTTACGGTTGACGGAAGAGTATATTCTCAGTTTGAAATGATAAGTAAGCCGGCCAAAGAGCAGGGAATGGGGTTAATATCTCAGAAAGCGCAGATTAAACAGCTGATCGAGCAGTGCGGTAAGCTTAAAAGTGATATTGCTGATTTTGCTGCGCGGGAGAAAGTTAAACAGCAGCAGCTGGCCGCGCTTGAAGTGACAATAAAGGAGCTTAATGATGTTTTAAATGAAGAGAAAATAACTCTGGCAAACCGGGATTCAGAAAAGAATAATATTGAGGGCATAAAGAAAAAACTGGATGATGAATTATCAATCGTCGATCTGGAAATAGATGAAACAACTCTTGATGAACAGGAATTTGTAGAGAAAGAAAAAGAAAAGAAAAACTGGCTGGAAGTAATTGACAAGGAAACACTGCGTAATGAGCAGGAAATGGCAAGCGGCCAGGAGCTTATGAGTATAAAGACCCAGGAAAGGGAGGGGCTCTTGGTGGTTATGGCAGAAATGAAAACAGAGTTTTCGCTTTTAAATGAGCAGGAAAAATCATTAAACGATAACTTTGCAATGCTAAAAAGAAATATTGAAGAGCAGTGCCATAACCTGCGGGAGTATTCTTTACAAAAAGATGAGGCGCTTAAGAGAATAGGCCAGCTGAATGAGGAGATAGGAACTCTTGAGGAAAATACAACATTGCTTGAGGAGCAGAGAACGCAAACGCATGGAGCTTTAGAGCAGACCAAAGAACAGCGCGGCGCGTTATTGACTAAGTTTGAGGAGATGCAGAATCAGATAAAGCTCAAAGAAAATAAACTCAATAATATTAAAAATAATATCAGGGCTATTGATGTTAAAAAGGTAGAGTTAAATTTTCAAATAGAAGCATTGGTTAATGCAGTGCGGCAGTCTTACAAAATTGATTTAAGGCAGTTGCAGATCGAATTGCCGCGGGAAGTCGATTATTCCCGGCAGAAGGAGCAGATTGAAATGCTGCGAGGTAAAATCGACCGGCTGGGGTCAGTAAATCTGGCAGCTGTTGAAGAAGAAGAGGAATTAAGAGAACGAACGAATTTTCTGAGCTCTCAGAAAGAGGACCTGGCCGCGGCAAAGCAGGCATTAATGCAAGCAATTACAAAGATCAACAGAACGACAAAAAGTCTGTTCCTTGAGACATTTGAAAAATCAAAAGTTGCTTTTAAAGAATATTTTAAGCTGCTCTTCGGAGGCGGGGACGCGCAGTTGCTCTTAACGGACGAAAAGGATGTTTTGGAAAGCGGCATAGAAATTGTCGTACGGCCTCCCGGGAAAAAACTGCAGAGTATCACGCTTCTTTCCGGGGGTGAAAAGACCATGACCGCTATTGCGCTGCTTTTTGGTGTTTTTAAGATAAAGCCGACACCGTTTTGTATGCTTGATGAAATGGATGCGCCTTTAGATGAGGCTAATATAGACAGGTTTACGCGTGTTTTGCAGGAGTTTATTAAAAATTCCCAGTTTATAATCATCACCCATAATAAGAAAACAATATGTATGGCCGATGTAATGTACGGGGTGACTATGGAGGAAGCGGGAGTTTCAAAACTTGTTTCGGTAAAATTCAGTGAATTTAAAGAAGAACAGGAAGCTGAACCTCAGCCTGTAGCGGTACATTGACTTTTTAGTAAAAAAATCCCCATATTGTATGTAATCCTTCCGTGTTCTTCGTGTCTGCGTGGCATGCTTTTGTTTTTTAGATAAGTTCTCTGCTGAACATACATACCCGATTGCGGCCGGTCTCTTTTGCGGCATAAAGCGCTTTGTCAGCGTAGGATATTAAGTCCTGGGCTGTAGAGGCGTCCTGCGGAAAGCTGGCAACGCCGATGCTGATTGTAATTCTTTTTGCCGGAGCGCCCTCTTTATAATGGAATTGATGCGCTGCTGTGGACTTTCTGATTCTCTCAGCGGATGAATAAGCTTTTTCTTTAAAGGTCTCAGGTAGGATTATAGCGAACTCTTCTCCTCCATACCTTGCGACAATATCAACTTCCCGGCAAGAAATTTTCAAAATATCAGAAATTTCCTGTAATAATTTATCGCCGG
>DAOVNL010000048.1 GCA_030630245.1 Candidatus Omnitrophota bacterium
CTTCCCTGTCTTAAGAAACTTTTCATGCTTTATGGCCTCAGTCTTTATTGTAAAGTTCTCCGAATAAATTAATTCCCAGGGACCATTGTTACTAGTGAACTGCTTTCTATTTTTGTTTGTATTATGCTCTACAATCCTTCTATTTAAATCTTTTGTATACCCAGTATAATGCTTCCCGTTCTTTTTGCTTTTCAATATATAAACATGATATATTTCAGACATATAAAATATATTTAGCTCTTCTTTTAGCAACGACTTTCCGCCTGAGGCGGACGCTCTATCCAAGCTGAGCCACGCCCCGACACTTAAAACATAAATCCTGGCAACTTGCAGCGTAGTCTAACATGTTGTTATTCATTCGTCAATATAGCCCATTTTTTTTAAGTAGTCTTTTGAAAGTTTCGGGCTGTTGTCTTTCTGCTTTTCAAAATAGCGAAATACATATTTTGAAAGCATATCTATTTCCAAATTAACCTTATTCTTCACTTCTTTAAAACCCAGTGTAGTATTTTTAAGAGTATGAGGAATAAGCGCTGCCCCAAAAGAATTTTTCCTCACATCAACAACGGTCAGGCTAACACCATCTATGGCTATGGAACCCTTATTAACAAGATATGCTATCAAGGTTTTATCTGCTTCTATCTGCAGCCAGAACTCATCAGCCCCTTTAATCTTTTTGCGAACAACTCCCACGCCGTCGATATGCCCTGAGACAATATGCCCGCCAAAACGGGAATTTGCACTCATTGCCCTTTCAAGATTAACACCCTCTCCAACTTTTAAAAATTTTAAGTTCGCCGTTTCCTGGGTTTCCTTCATGACATCAAAAGCAATACGTTTTTTATCAAGGTTTACCACAGTCAGACAGACCCCGTTAGCATTTATACTATCCCCTATTTTAGTATCCCTTAAAACTGTCTCTGCGCGTAGAACAAGATGCATCAACTTGCCTTTTACAATTTTTTCTACAATACCCATCTCTTCAACAATACCGGTAAACATGAAGTTTTCCTCCCCAACAATTCATAGCTTTGAGCTCTAAGCTTTAAGTCTTAAGCTATGAGTCTTAAGCTATAAGTTCGGTTTTATTTTTATATTTTAAGTTTTTAACTTATGGCTTATAGCCTACTGCTTATGACTGTAGTTCACTTTCCCCTCAACCAGCAGATCTTTATCCAGCTTTGATATTTTCACTTTATCAATAATGATCGCTTTTTGCAAACTCGAAATTCCCTTTCCTTCAACGGAATTTACCGCATTTTCACCGCCGATTATTTTAAACGCCGTAAAAAAACAGATCCTGTCCACAAGCTTTGCGTCAAAACACGCCCCGTTTATCTGTCCGCCTCCTTCAACAAGTACGCTGGATATCTCATGTTTATAAAGCTGGGCCATCAGATATTTAAGATCGACGTTTTTAGACTTTCCATGCGGGCAAACCAGCACATCTACCCCCATATCGTTAAAACGCCTGATCTTTTCTTTTGAGGCGAACTTTGTTGTCGCGATCATCACAGGCGCCGGAGACAGCAAACTAAAAATATTCGCCTTAAACGGTGTTTTCAGTTGCGAGTCAACAATCAGCTTGATCGGAATATCATTTTCCAGTTTATTCCGGTAGCGGCAGCTCAAATATGGATTATCTTTTAATACCGTATTTATTCCGACCATGATGCAATCGTATTTTTTTCTCAAATATTGCGCTTTACTGCGTGATGCCTCTGACGTAATCCACTTCGACTGGCCGGCGGAAGTAGCAATTTTTCCGTCTAAGCTCTGTCCTGTTTTAACACAGACAAACGGGCTCTTAGCGGTGATGTATTTAATAAATATTTCATTTAAATCTTCATATGCCTGATTTTGCTTTGAGACTTCGACTAAAACTCCGGCCTTACACAGTTTTCTTATTCCCCTGCCGCAAGTCTTGGGGTTGGGATCTTTCATGCCTATTACCACGCGCTTGATTCCTGCTTTAATGATTTGGTCGGTGCAAGGCGGTGTGCGGCCGAAATGAACGCAGGGCTCTAAATTCACATAAAGCGCCGCTCCCTTTAAGCTTTGCTTTGCCTTTTTCATAGCATCGATCTCCGCGTGATCCCCGCCGCAATATTTATGGTATCCCCTGGAGATGATCCTGCCGTTCTTGAGGATGACCGTCCCCACCAGCGGATTAGGGCTGACTCTGCCGAGGCCCCTTTCAGCTAAAACGATTGTCATTTTAAGGTATTTTTCATCCTGAGCATTCATTTTTTTATCACGCTTTGCCTCATACGCATTGAAATCTTATTTTTACGCAATACTTTATTTACTATTTTTCGTATTCTCTTTTTTTTGCTTCTTTGATTGTTTCCAGGAATGAATAAGGCACTTCAACTTTGCCCATCAGCGGATAACCTTTTCCCGCGCCGTGGCAATCAGAACCTCCGCTCAAAAGAAGTCCGTATTTCTGAGCCAGCTGTTTGTAGTGATTTGAAGTAGAAGAATTATGATCTATATGCAAGACTTCAATTCCCATTAACCCGTAATTTATAAGCTCAGGGATGACCTCATCATGCTGCATGATTCTCGGATGCGCAAATATAGGTATGCCCTTGACCCTTCTGATCATCTCAATTGCTTCTTTTGGCGATATGATCATTCTTTTTACGTAGCATGGCCCTGTCCTGCCTATAAAGCGGGCAAAAGCCTGCTTGATGCTGTGCGTATAGCCGCCTTCATAGAGCGCCCTGGCTAAATGCAGCCTGCCCACAGCGCCTTTATCCCGGCTTAAAGCCATGACATCTTCCAGTTTTATGCCTATACCCATCTCATTGAGTTTCTCGACCATCTTCCGCATGCGCTCTGTGCGCGCATTACGAATTTTCTTTAATTGTTCATTGAACCAGGGGTCCTGCCAGTCAATTAAAAGGCCGATAATATGAATTTCAAAATCGGCGATCTCAGCTGAGAGTTCTACCCCGGGTATTATTTCAAGGCCTCTGGCTTTTGCTTCCTCCATAGCGGGCAGAATGCCGTCTACGCAATCATGGTCAGTGATCGCGATCGCGGTAAGTTTCATTTCCAGTGCGTATCGGGAAACTTCTTCCGGAGAAAAAGTCCCGTCAGAATAATTAGTATGCACATGCAGGTCAATGTATTTATGGGTCGAATTCATTTATTTTTCCGTTCTTCTTTATTTATTTTGTCCAGAACCCCGTTTACAAAACGCCCGGATTCATCGTCCCCGAATTTCTTGGCAAGATCCACAGCTTCATTGATCGCCACTTTAGGCGGAATCTGCTCCATATATATCAATTCGAATGTGGCCATGCGGATAATGTTGCGGTCAATAACCGCCATCCGCTCGATTCGCCAGTTATCGGTATAATCTGTTATAAGCTTATCGATATCCTTCCGGTTCTTCAGAGTTCCCTCAACCAGTACCATAGAAAATTCCCTGACGATCTCATCCCCGCTGCTTTTCTGCCAGTAATCATTTACCACCTCTGCAAGGGGAGCTGTCTTTCGGATATCAACAGAATAAAGGATCTGTAAAGCGCATTCACGCGACAGCGTACGTTTTCTCATAAAAATTACCCTACCGTTTCTATCAAGTTTGCCATCTCGATCGCCACTCTTGCCGCATCTTCCCCTTTGTTGCCGCTTTTTGTTCCCGCGCGGTCAATCGCCTGCTCAAGGCTATCAGCGGTGATCACCCCGAAAATAACCGGAACTCCCGTGTTCATAGAGATATTCGCGATTCCCTTCGCAGCCTCGTTGGCCACAAAATCAAAATGCGGTGTTTCACCTCTTATAATCGCCGCAAGGCAAATCAAAACATCATACTTTTTGGATTTAGCCATTTTCTGAGCAAGACACGGCATTTCAAAAGCCCCCGGCACCCAGACAATATCGATCTTTTTTTCATCAGCCTGGTGCCTTTTTAACTCACTTACTGCGCCCTCAACCAGCCTTTTAGTAATAAAATCGTTAAAACGGGATACCAGTATGCCGAACTTCTTTCCCTGCGCGTTCAATTTTGCTTCTATTGTCTTCATTTCTTCCTGCCTTTCTTTTACTTTTCAATTTGCACTTTTTACTTTTTCCTTTTTACTTGCTTGTGCCCTTTGGGGTATAACTTTCTACTTGATAAAAGTAAGCATATGCCCTAATTTATCTTTTTTGGTCTTTAAGTATTTCCTGTTAACACTTGAGGGCTCTATTTCAATCGGAACACGCTCGACTATTTTCAGCCCGTACCCTTGGAGTCCGATAATTTTACTAGGATTATTTGTAAGCAGCCGGATCTTTTTTATCCCTAAGTCTGATAATATCTGCGCGCCTATTCCGTAATCTCTCAGGTCTGCCTTAAACCCAAGTTTTTCATTCGCCTCGACAGTATCCAGTCCGTGATCCTGCAGCGCATATGCCTTTATTTTATTGGCAAGGCCTACGCCTCTGCCCTCCTGGCGCATATAAAGTATAACGCCTGAACCGTTTTCCTGTATCATTTCCATTGCCGCATGCAGCTGTTTGCCGCAATCGCAGCGCTTAGAGGCGAACACATCTCCTGTCAGACACTCCGAATGAACCCGGACCAAAACCGGATCTTTTATCTTGCCTTTAACAAGCGCAAGATGAGGATGCTCATCAACGTCTGAATGATAAACATGGAGCTTAAAAGTTCCGAAAGCTGTAGGCAGCTTTGTAGTCGTGATCCTGCGCACAAGTTTATCATGACGGTGCCTGAACTTTATCAGATCAGCTATTGTTCCTATTTTTAATTTATGTCGTTTGGCAAATTTCAATAGCTGCGGTGTTCTGGCCATGGTTCCGTCTTCATTGAGTATTTCACAGATTATGCCCGCTGGTTTTAACTTAGCCAGCTTCATAAAATCAACACATGCCTCTGTATGTCCGGCCCGTACAAGAACACCGCCCTCAGCTGCTTTAAGCGGGAAAATATGCCCCGGACGCACAAGATCACGCGGTTTTGATTTTGAATTTATCAAAACCTGAATCGTTTTTGCCCTATCATGCGCAGAAATGCCGGTAGTAATACCCTCTTTTGCATCCACAGAAACAGTAAAGGCTGTGCCCAGTGGCGTCTGGTTCTTCCCCACCATGGACTGAATATCCAGCTCACCAAGTCTTTTACCGGTCATTGCCGCGCAGATAAGACCGCGCCCGTATTTTGCCATAAAGTTTATCTGCTTATGCGTAACGTGAACTGCTGCCATGATCAGGTCGCCTTCGTTCTCGCGCTTAACGTCATCAAGGATAACAACCATTTTACCTTTTTTAAAGTCATTGATTATTTCTGATACAGTATTGAATTCCATAAACATCTCCTAAAAAGAAAAACCCCCGAAATAATCTTCGGGAGTTAAAAAGTCTATATTTTTAGCTTTGGTTCTTGCCTTTTGCTTTTTTCTTCTTCTCCCATCTAGACTGTCACTATTGGCGAAGGAATCACACCTTCTCTGCCTGGCCGTTTTGGGCCTTAGCTCGCAGGCTTTATCCCGCCTTTTGCGGAATTTTACTGCCAGCAGGGAATTTCACCCTATCCCGAAGATTAAATAAATATATCATTTCACAAACACATTGTCAAGCAAAGAAAGTCATACGTCACATGTCACAAAGTCATTGCATTTTCCTGTGACCTGTGACTTGCCTGTGCCCTAAGAGGGTATGTCTTGTGACTTCTTTTATCCGTTTATCGCCTGAATTGCTTTTTTATTGTCTTCTGCCACAAAAACAATAGTTGCCGGAGCATTCGGAGCACTCGATGCTGTTCCATAGAGATATTTAATATCCACTTCCGCGCTTTTTAGTTTTTTTGCCATATCTTTGAGCATGCCCACTTTATCCTGCATTTCTACAATAACAACTTCCTCTTCTTTTACTTCCTCCATCTCTTTAGCTTTTAATATTTCTACTGCTTTTTTGTTATCTGAGGTTTTAAAAAGAAAATGCGCTTTAGAATTATCAACGTAGGCACATACAGATGAAAGATTTACTCCTTTATCCGCCAGCCACTGGCTTACATCCGCTAATGTCCCAAGCCTATTCTCCGCCACAACATGAATTTCTTTTCCTGCCCTTGCTTTTGACATGAAACCTCCCTTATGTAGCGCATAACTCATTAAGGCACCCGCCTCTTTGAATTACCGGCGCAAATTAATATTCTTTTCCAATACTTCTATAATTATAGCTGAACTTTCACCGGCCTGTCAAACACTAAAATTTATTGAATTTTCAGGCCTCATCAAGAGCTATTTGAAGCAGGATCTCTTCGATATAAGCGTCTTCATCCCCGTTAAAGTTAAGCTCTGCGTCATCCTCGATTAATAGAGCTGTCTCGACAAGCTCTTCATCCTGCAAAACGATTGTTGTTCTCCCGAAAGGATTTTCAAGCAAAGATGCAATAAAAAGCAGCAAAACACATAC
>DAOVNL010000012.1 GCA_030630245.1 Candidatus Omnitrophota bacterium
ATCCTTTGCTGCGCTCAGGATGACTTAACTTGGATAGCTATGAAATTATATATAGGGTATTTGAATCATCAAGAAACAGTGTTTAGCGTATAATAGATAGGTAAGGCACGCCCCTACAGGATTAATATTTAGAAAATATTTAATTCGCAGCAAGCGGGGCGATTGACATCTGCTGGACAATGAGGTATACGTAGTAGTATGAATAGTTAATATAATTAATAATTAATAAAGGAAACTAAAATGGCGGATAAAGCCGCGTTGAAAAATTTTGTCGCTCAGGTCATGGAGGTGCTGCCGCAGGTCCTGCGCGGGTTTTTGCGCACGCAGGGCAATGCCCTGATCCTCGGGCAGATCAGCCCTTCACAGTACTTTGTGCTTGATGCTGTCGACAGGCAGGGGGCGCTGAAGATGAGCGAGCTGGCCGCGGAGCTTTCAGTGAGCCTGCCGGCAATGAGCGGGCTGGTTGACCGGCTGTACAAAATGAAATTGGTAAAACGCGTCTATCCGGAAAAAGACCGGCGGGTGATAAGAATAAACATAAGCCCGCGCGGGGAAAATATTCTCAAGACGATCCGGGTCAGGAGAGAGGCAGGGTTCCGGAAGATATTCGGGCAATTATCGCGAAAAGACCGGATGGAGTATCTGCGCATAATAACAAAAATGAGAGATATCTTAAATAAAGATATAACGGGACAGGGGTAATCTAATGCTAATGCGGTTTATCAAAAAAACCATAGTGTTTATGTTAATATTTGGGCTTTTACTTTTTCCGGGGAAGGCCCTTGAGGCAGGCGCTCTTGAGCAGGATGAGGGCAGCCCGGCGGCAAGCGTTGCCCTAACGCTTGCGGATATCAGCGAGCTTGTACTGAAAAATAATCTGGATATCCAGATAGCGCGTTATAACGCGTATATTGAAAGGACCCGCGGTAAAGACGCGGAGTCTGTGTTTGATACCATGCTCAATGCCCAGGCTATTTACTTAGACGACCAGACTAAGGCTGTCAGTACCCTTGCCGGTACAAAGACTTTGACCAATGAATACAGCCTGGGTTTATCGAAAAAACTTCCTACCGGAACTACGCTGGCCGTAGATGTAAGCGACAGGCGTACATTCAGCAATTCCGCTTTCACTTCGCTTAGCCCTTCACATGAGGCGGTTGTCAAGTTTTCGCTTAGACAGCCGATAGGCAGCAATTTTTTCGGGCTCATTGACCGCGGCCGCGTAAAGATAACAAGGCTTGATATTGCCAACAGCGATTTTCAGGCCTTAGGCCGGATCGAACAAGCGCTTGCCCAGGCTCAGATCAACTACTGGAAACTGGCGCTTGCCTGCCGCCAGCTGAAAATCGGCCGCCGGATGCTTGAAAAAGCAGAGGCATTCTATGATTTTTCTAAAAAGAAAAGCAAGCTGGGCATGATAGAAGAGGCTGAATTGTACGCGGCCCAGGCCAATGTATTAAGAAGAAAAGACAGCGTGGAAACGCTTATGCACGAGCTGCTGATCGCCAAAAACGACCTGCTTCTTGATCTGCATGAAGAAGACCTGAACCTGCAAATCATCCCGCGCGATGTTTTTGCCGTAAAGGACGTAAAAATCAGCGCGCGGGAGTGTATGAATAATGCTGTGCGGAAAAACAGGGAGTATTCGCGGGCTAAAAACAGCTTGAGGGCCAAAGGCATTGATCTGAGCATGAAAAACAACAGCTTATGGCCGGAGATCGACCTTGAGGTTTCTTTGGCGGATAACGGGCTGGAGCTTGAGCAGGATAAGGCTTGGGAGAATGTGGCCGCTGAAAATAATCCCGAGTTATTCCTGGGGCTTTCCGTGAGCATCCCGCTTGAAAACAGGGCAGCGAAAAGCCGGAGAGAAAAAGCGCGGCTTGAAAAAACAAAAGCGCTGGTGGATTTAAAGAAAATAGAATATAAGATAATGGTGGATGTGATCAACGCCGTTGACGCGATCAACAGCAGAAAAGAAAAAATAAAACTTAACCGGCAGATCGCAAGGCTGCAGGAAAGAAAACTGGCGTTTGAAGAAAAACGTTTTGCCTCAGGCCGTTCCCAGAGCGACACATTGATTCGCTATCAGGAAGACCTGCTTAACGCGCGGCTTGCCTTAGCGCGAAGCTTGTTTGAACATAAAAAAGTATCTGTGGAGTTGAAGCTTCTGGAAAATACACTGCTTGAGGAATACTGGCAGGGAAAGCTATAGAAGTAATACCCCCAAGGGCACAAGCAAGTAAAAAGTAAAAAGTAAAAAGTAAAAAGGATAGAAGATATATGAAAATCGCGGAATTCTCGGTAAAGAATTCATTGTTCATCAATCTTGTCTCCGTTCTGATCATTATCATCGGAGTTATTTCAATGTACACCCTAAACCGAGAGGCTTTTCCGGTCATTGAATTCGATACTGTTTCTGTGCGGACGATCTATCCGGGGGCTCCGGCTGAAGACGTGGAAAAGCTTGTGACGTCCCTGCTTGAGACGGAACTGCGTGAGGTCGATGATATTGAAGAGATGCTTTCCATTTCCCGGGAAGGACTTTCCACGATTTCCCTGTCCATGAATCCCGATATTGACGAAAATGACCGCAGGAAAATCGTCAATGACATCCAGAAAGCAGTAGATAGAGTAACGGATTTGCCCCATGACATAAAAGCCCGTCCGGTAGTGCTTGAGGTCAACAGCAAAATTTTCCCGGTAATAAATATCGGCTTGAGCGGAAATGTCAATGAACAGGAGCTTCAGGCTATAGCTGATAATCTGAAAGGCGAGCTTGAAGAGATCGATGGCGTGGCCAAGGTATCCCGCCGGGGATATCGTGACCGGGAATTCTGGGTTGAACCGGACATGAAGAAGATGAGCCGGATGCATGTGGCTATCGAAGAAATAATGGCGGCATTAAAGGACCGCAACATAACTGTTCCGGCCGGAACCTTAAAAACACAAAACGAAGATTTTGCGATTAAAACAACAGGAGAATTTACAACAAAAGAAGAAATAGCAGATGTTATTATCCGGGCTAATGACGCCGGCAACTGGCTGCGGGTTAAAGACGTTGCCTTTGTGCGGCATACATTTGAAGAGCAGACCCAGATTAACAAGAATATGGGCGAAAAGGCGGTTTTGCTTTATGTTTACAAAAAAGAAAAAGGCGATGCTATAAACGTCGGGGACAATACTTATAAGGTGCTGAAATCTTTCAGGCGTAAGCTGCCTAAAGAGGTCGTAATGAAGACCTATAATGATCTGTCTTATTATATCAAAAGGCGTTTGAATGTTCTGCGCGCGAACGGGATCATCGGGTTTATTCTGGTGGTGCTTATCCTGTTTGCTTTTTTGCACTCACGCCCGGCAATATTTACCGCGCTTGGCATTCCCATAGCCATGGCTACAACGCTTGTGTTTATGCATATTCTTGGCCTGACCATAAACCTGCTTACGATGTTCGGGCTGATCATTGTTCTGGGTATGATCGTTGACGACGGGATCATTATCGCTGAGAACGTCTACCGCTATGTGGAGAAGGGCATGAGCCCGAAGCAGGCGGCGATCAAAGGAACCGGAGAAGTTATCGCGCCGGTTACCGCCACAATAATCACGACCATTGCCGCGTTTTTTCCGCTCATGTATTTGGGGGGAATAATGGGCAAGTTTTTGCGTTTTATCCCGCTTATGGTAATTGTCGCGCTTTGCGCGTCTGTGCTTGAAGCGTTTTTTATCCTGCCCTCACACCTGGGGGATTTTCTCAAACCCGCGAAAACGGCAAACGGAGAAATCCGGAAAACCCGCAAAGACATTAAAGCCATTTTTATTATTACGATTGTTTCCGCTATTATTGGAACCGCAGCATCCTTAATGACCGGCAGCAGCCCGGTAGGCGTTATATTTCTGATCTTATTAGCCGGGGCATGCTCTATGGCGGTTAAAAAATATCCCGTTCTTGATATAATGATAGGCTATTATAAAAAACTGCTTGAGAAAGCATTGCTAAAAAGATATACCGTGGCCGCGGGAATTACGGCTGTTTTGCTCATCTGTCTTTTTATTATTGCTTTTGTTTTGCCCAGGGCCATGTTCGGCAGTAAGGGCATTGAGGAATTTCTGGTGCGGGCAGAAGCCAAAGTAGGCACTCCGCTTGAGAAAACCAATGAACTGCTCAAGCCCGTAGAGGAATTGATCAGCTCCATGCCGGAAGAATATCTGCAGACATTCATTACAACTGTCGGTTCTATTGAAGCGGGCCGCGGCATGGGCGACCCGAACGCGAAATCCGGCTCACATGTCGCGCAAATTCATGTTTATCTTACGCCGCTGCAGCAGCGCGATAAAGGGCCGCAGGAGATTATGGATGAACTGCGTCCTGAACTTGAAAAGATAAAGGGTTTTGAAAAGCTGTATTTCTATAAGTTCAAAGAAGGGCCTCCGGTAGGACGCGATATTGAATTTAATATCCGCGGTGATGATATGGGCAAACTGCGTGAGCTTGCCGCGGCCCTCAAGCAGTACATGCGGGGCTTTGAGGGCGTTTCTGATTTATCCGACAGTTTGAGCCTGGGCAATCGCGAACTGCGCGTTGTTGTTGACCGGGAAAAAGCAAAACAGGCGCAATTGAGTGTAAGCCGGATAGCCTTAAGCCTGCGCAATGCTTTTGAGGGCGGGATCGCAACCTCCATCCGCAAGACAAAAGCAGAAGAAGAGATCAATGTACGGGTGCGGGTGCCGGAAGCGGAGCGTACAAGCCGGGCGGTATTTGATAAATTGACTATTCCTAATGCCCGCGGCAATCTTGTGCCTCTTAAACAGGTGGCGCATATAGAATTAACGCAGGGCCTGCGTTCGATAACCCATCTTGACGGCAAAAGATATATTCAGATAGCCGCGAGCGTGAACCGGAAAAAGATAAAATCGGAAGTATTGGTAAAAAAAGCGCTCAAAAAATTTGATGATATCGGGAAAGATTATCCCGGGTATTCCATACGTATCGGAGGCGAAGAAAAAGAAAACCGCGAGGCTTTTGCGGATCTGATGCTTGCTTTTTTAATTGCCGTGCTGGCGATATTTATGATCCTTGCGACATTGTTTAAATCTCTTATACAGCCGTTTATTGTTATGCTGGCTATCCCCTTTGCTTTGATCGGAGTTGTCATCGCTCTGCTTTTGCACCAAGAGCCATTAGGATTGCTTGCCTTTATTGGTATAGTCGGGCTTGCCGGTGTTGTGGTAAACGACTCGATAGTGCTTATGGATTTTATAAATAAATTGCGCCGTGAAGGAGTCTCCCGGCGTAACTCGATAGTACAGTCCGGGATATTACGTTTTCGCCCGGTAATACTGACAACGCTTACTACTGTTGCCGGGTTAAGCACGGTTGCTTACGGCATCGGAGGATTTGATCCATTTTTGCGGCCTATGGCGCTGTCGATTTCCTGGGGGCTGGCCTTTGCCACGGGAATCACGCTTATCGCTATGCCCTGTTTTTACGCGATTGCCGATGATCTTAGCCTAAAAATCGCACGCCATCCTACTGTGCAAAAATTAAGAAAAGCAAACGGCAGGGCCTTTGATGATAAGCAGGCATAAACCAGAGCACAAATCGTATTGACAAAAAAATAAAAACTTATAAAATATAGAAAAGATAGCAAGTAAAAAGAATTTCACTCGCCTTATTTTAGTTAAATTCTAAAGCAATGTTTCGCGATCAATATAATTACAAAGGAGGCAGATATGAGCAGCGGCATTACCGCGATAAATGAGAAAGTCCAGAAAGAAAGTGTTTTTATTAAAGACTTAAAGGCCCAGATCAAAAGCGTTATTATCGGGCAGGAGTATTTGATCGACCGGCTCATCGTCGGCATTCTTGCCAACGGACATATACTGATCGAAGGAGTGCCGGGGCTGGCCAAGACCCTTTCTGTAAACGTGCTTTCCCAGGCTATTGATACGAAATTTCAGAGAATTCAGTTCACCCCCGATCTGCTGCCCGCGGATCTTTTAGGGACGCTTGTATACAACCCCAAAGACGGACAGTTTACGACAAAGAAAGGGCCGATATTCGCCAATATTATTCTGGCCGATGAAATAAACCGGGCGCCGGCTAAAGTGCAAAGCGCGCTGCTTGAGGCCATGCAGGAAAGGCAGGTGACCATAGGACAGAGCACGTTTGGCCTGGAGGCGCCGTTCATGGTCATGGCAACACAAAACCCGATTGAGCAGGAAGGCACCTATCCGTTACCTGAGGCGCAGGTGGACAGGTTTATGCTCAAGCTTAAAGTAAATTATCCGAACAAGGACGAAGAGCTGCGGATCATCCGCCGGATGGCGCAAACTGACAAGAAGATCGATGTAAAGCCGGTTATTCAGCCCGAGACGATTTTGAAAGCACGCGGTGTTGTTGATGAAATTTATGTGGATGAAAAAATCGAAAAATACATACTGGATATAGTTTTTGCCACAAGGGATCCTCAGGCGTATAATCTGACGGGCTTAAACGACATGATCCAGTACGGGGCCTCTCCCCGGGCAAGCATTTATCTGATAATTTGCGCAAAGGCGTATGCCTTCGCGCGGGGCAGAGGATATGTCACTCCTCAGGATGTAAAATCAATCGGCATGGACGTGCTGCGCCACCGGATTATCATCTCTTACGAGGCAGAGGCAGAGGGCAAAACCAGCGAGGATATTATCAAGAATATTTTTGATGAGATTGAAGTACCGTAAAAAAAATGGTTACAAGCGGTTACAAACGGTTACAAATTGTTACTAATAGTTAGAAAAACTGTAAGTTGATTAAAGAGGTAATAAATAGTAACTGATGGTAACTTATAGTAACCTTTTGTAACCGTTATTAACCGGAGTATTTTCTAAGTGCTGCCTAAAGAGATTATAAAAAAAATCCGCAGAATAGAGATCAAGACTTCGCATATGGTCAGCGATGTTTTTGCCGGACAATACCACAGTGTATTTAAAGGCCGGGGCATCGAGTTTGACGAGGTGCGCGAATATCAGCCGGGAGATGAGATCCGTTCTATAGACTGGAATGTTACCGCCCGCATGGGCCATCCTTTTGTAAAAAAGTTCGTTGAAGAACGCCAGCTTACGGTAATGCTGCTTATGGACGCCTCAGGGTCGAGTTTTTTCGGAACAAAGGGGCAGTTAAAAAGCGAACTGGCGGCTGAGCTTTGCTCGGTGCTTGCGTACTCTGCAATAAAAAATAATGACCGGGTCGGGCTGATAATATTTTCAGACCGCATTGAAAAATTCATCCCGCCGCGTAAAGGCTCCAGGCATGTTTTAAGGGTTATCAGAGAGGTGTTATTTCACAAGCCGCAAGGCATAAAAACAGATATACGCTGCGCGCTTGATTATTTAAACAATGTTACGCGTAAAAAAACAGTGAGTTTTTTAATATCCGATTTTTTTGACTGCGAGTTTAAAAAACAGCTGTCCATCACCAATAAAAGGCATGACCTGATCGCGGTTACGCTCACAGACCCGCGGGAGAAGGCGCTGCCGGAGAAGGGGATCATCCGGTTTGAAGACGCGGAAACGCGGGAAGTTTTTCTGGTTGACGCGGCAAACATGTCCCTGCGGGAAGCTTTTGCCGAAAAGAGCGCGAAAATTTTAGCCCGGCGGGAGCAGGTATTCAAGCAGGCAGGCGTGGATGTTATCAATATCCGCACTGACGCGCCTTACGAAAAAGAGCTGATCCGGTTTTTCCGAAAAAGAGAAAAGAAAAGAAAAAGATAAAAATGCCGAATATGCGATTGAAAATTCTTTTTACAGCAGGTTTTGTTTTAATATGCGTTTTGGCTTTTGGGGCATTTGCGTTTTGCGCGGACGCGTTTATCGGCGCGGGTGTTGACGCGCAGGAAGTAACAATCGGTGAGAGTATTAATTATAAGATATTGATAACGCTGCCGGCTGATGCTGAGCTTAAAGACCCCTTTGCCGCGGAGGGCAGTCTTGGCGAATTTGAGATCCGGGATTTTAAATGGAGCGCGCAAAAAGACAAAACACGGAAGTTCCGCCTGGATTATACCTTAAGCATATTCAAACCAGGCTCGCATGCCATACCCGAATACAAGATTGAGTACCGCGGTTCAGCTAAAGAACAATGGCAGGGATTAAACGCCGAGGCGATCGATATCACAGTGCAAAGCGTTCTTGGCGATACCAAGGAGCCGGTGCTAAAACCGCTGAAACCAAAGGTTATAATATGGCGCGATTATATACCTTGGATTATTGTCCTGGTTTTGATCGCGGGAGCGGCCTGGGCGGCGGTTAAATTCCGGCAGAGAAAACAAAAAGCATTAAAAGAAAAAGTTGTTCCTGAACCCGCGCATGTGATCGCATACCGCGAGCTGGAGCAATTGCAGAAAGCAAATCTTATTGCCCGGGGATTGATGGAGGAGTATTACGAAAAGCTTTCCGGCTGCCTCAGGCGATATCTGGAAAACCGGTTTTTTCTTAGAGCGCCGTGGATGTCCACAGAAGAATTTTTAAAAGAAGTAAAGAGATCGCCCGTGTTAAACGCCGCGCAGAGAACATCGCTTAAAGAATTTCTATTGTTATCGGATTTAGTAAAATTTGCGCGCTACGGTTCTTCTGTTAAAGAAGCAAAAGAGGCTTTCGCGGGCGCCAGAAGCTTTATCGATAATACAAAGCGGGAAGAAATCTTAAAGGAGAAAACCAAGACGTGATTTTTAAAAACCCCTGGGTGCTTTTACTTCTCGGTACGGTATTGCTGTTGTGCCTGGAGCATAAAAAAAATAAAGCGTCCGTACGCTTTTCATCTAAGACATTAATAAAAGAATTACCGGTAAGCTTAAGCGTTAAGGCATTGAAGTATTTTATTGTTCTGCGCATGATAATACTTTCGCTTTTTATTATTGCTTTAGCGCGGCCGCGGGTGCCGATTGTTCAGGAGCGCGTGTTTAAAGAAGGCGTGGACATAGTGCTGACTCTCGATACCTCAACCAGCATGCGGGCGCTTGATTTTAAGATAAAAGGAAGGCGGTATAACCGCCTGCATGTTGTAAAGCAGGTGGTCGAGCGTTTTATTGCCCGGCGTATAAATGACCGCATCGGCATGGTTGCCTTTGCCGGCAGGCCTTATGTTGTGTGCCCGCTTACATTGGACCATAACTGGCTTTTGGCAAACTTAGAAAGAGTGGAAATAGGCATGGTTGAAGACGGTACGGCTATAGGTTCAAGCATTGCCGCCGCTCTTAACCGCCTGAAAAGCTCTCAGGCAAAAACAAAAATAATTATTCTTTTAACCGACGGGCGCAATAATGCCGGCAAGATCTCGCCGTTGACCGCGGCCGAAGCTGCGCGTGCTTTGGGCGTGAAAATATATACGATCGGAGCAGGCAGTATCGGGCAGGTGCCATATCCTGTCAAAGATGCTTTCGGCAGGGACAGGATCCAGTATGTTGAAGTAGATATGGACGAATCATCTCTGGCTAAGATCGCTGATATTACCTCAGGGAAATATTTCCGGGCAACAGACACGGCCTCATTGCGGAAAATTTACGGCCGGATCAACTCACTTGAAACTACGCCTTTCAAGCAGCCGGTCTATATGCGTTATGAGGAAAAATTCAGCTTATTTTTATTGTGCGCGTTTGTTCTGCTTTTAATAGAACAGGTTTTAGCTAACACAATTTTAAGGAAAATACCCTGATGCGCGTGAGGATTGAAGCATGAATTTTGTAAATACACATTTTAATTATCTGTTTCCGGTGCTTTTTGCCCTGCTTGTGTTTCTGGTTTTTTCGGCAAAGAGGAAAGCCGCCCTGCTTGAGGCCTTTGCCGATAAACGCTCACTTGTTTGGTTAGTTTCTTCATACAGCAGGAAAAGGGACAGCCTCAAAACAGCGCTTATTATAATCGCGGCATTTTTTGTTATTATTGCCATGCTCAGGCCGCAATGGGGGTTTGTCTGGGAAGAGGTGGAACATAAGGGCGTAGATATATTGATCGCGGTGGATGTATCCCGGAGCATGCTGACAAAAGATGTCCTGCCCAGCCGTCTGGAGCGGACAAAGCTTGCTTTGGAGGACCTGGCGCGGCAGCTTAGAGGAGACCGCGTCGGACTGATTGCTTTTGCCGGCAGCGCTTTTGTACAGTGCCCGCTGACGATTGACTATAACGGATTTTTGCTCAGCGTTCGGGATTTAAATACGCGGCTAATTCCTAAGCCGGGTACAAACATTGAAAACGCTATAGTTGAGGCAATGCAGAGTTTTGGCAAAGGCTCAGAAGGCGCGGACAGGACATTGGTTATTATAACCGACGGAGAAAGCCATGCCGGCGACGCGCTTAAGGCATCAGCTCTGGCTTTGCAGGCGAATATTACGATCCATACCATCGGGGTAGGCACGACACAGGGAGAGCTGATAGAAGTTAAAGGCGAGGACGGCAAGCTGAGCTATATAAAAGATCAGTAGGGACAGATAGTAAAGTCCCGGCTTAATGAGAAGGCCCTGCAGGAGATTGCTTTTGAAACTGAAGGAATATATGTTAAATCAACGCCCACGGAGTTTGGGCTGGAGCTGCTTTACAACAGCAAGATCGTTGATA
>DAOVNL010000036.1 GCA_030630245.1 Candidatus Omnitrophota bacterium
ATATCTATTGGCGGAGAAAGAGCTGAAGATGATGAACTGAATGCAGTTGGTAAAAAATGCTATAAGACCGATATGGTAAAGCAAGCTCTGGAAATCTTTCACCGAAAGTATCCGCAGGTATTTACCCAGGTAACTTTTATCGTCGGGGTGAGGAATGAAACCAAAAAAACTATGATGAATCAGCTGGCCTATGCTAAATCGCTTAAGGTCGATTATCCGGCTTTTCACCCGATAACTCCTGTGCCGGGAACAAAGCTTTGGGAACAAGCAAAACAGGAAGGTTGGCTTGAAATCACAGATTTTTCATATTACGATTGGTCAACGCCCGTTATGGCTTCAAAAGATTTAACTCGTGATGAAATTGATGATTTGTTATATACTTTAAACAAAAAATGTGCCTCATTTTGGTGGTTGTTAAAAGGATTGTTAAGTCCCTATGCGCATAAGCGGAATATGTATATTTGGTGGGTTTTAGTTGTAATGAAAATGTTTTGGGATTCGGTCAAATCTTTTGTAAATCCTTTTCGTTTTAAGGAGTATGTTAGAGTAGTTAAACCGAAATGGTATGATGATTGATTGAAGGTTAATATTTTTAAAAAAGAAAGATTGGTTCTAATCATGAAGTTATCAATAATTATACCGGTTTACAATGAAGAAAAGACGGTTAAAGAATTATTAAAGAAAATCCAACAAGTAAAATTGGATAATGTGGTAAAAGAGATAATTATTGTTGATGATAATTCCGAGGATAAAACAAAATCTATCTTTAAGGATGTTGAATTTTTAAATATAATAAAGCTATATCATCCTTATAATCAAGGCAAGGCTGCGGCGATTAGAACTGGTTTAGAGCAGGCCAGTGGCGATATGGTCTTGATACAAGATGGAGATCTTGAATATGACCCCAATGATTATCCCGCTTTGCTTGAGCCGATTATGAAAAATGAAGCAGATGTTGTGTATGGGGTACGTTTTTTTAATAATAATAGTAAATTTTCACTTTCCTATCTGCTTGCTAATAAATTTCTGGTTTGGCTGACAAATGTTCTTTATGGAAGTTCTTTGACTGATATGGAAACCTGTTATAAGCTTTTCAAAAAAGATCTACTTATTAGCTTAAATGTTGAGGCTCAGGGTTTTGAATTTGAGCCGGAAGTAACAGCAAAATTACTACTTAGAAAACATAAGATCGTGGAAGTGCCGATTTCCTATAATGCGCGATCACGGCAGATGGGTAAAAAAATTAATTTTTTTGATGGGATTATGTCAATTTACACCTTATTTAAGTATAGATTTACAAAGGGGGTAAAGTGAGGCAAACAATATCCGCACTTATTACTACCACAGAAAAAAACAAAAAGCATCTTGAGCGGCTTATGTCGTCTATCTGCTCACAAAGTATCCGGATTGAAAAGGTTATTATTGTTTATGACGGTATATTAAGTCCGGGCAAGAGGACGTTTGAGGAATGCCCTTTGCCTGTGAGCTGGATTGACAATGGTAAAGGGCAGGCGCTTACTTTTTTGCAGAACAAGGCGATCGAATCAAGCTCTGAGGATTTCATCCTGCTCTTAAATGATGATGTTGTGCTGGAGGATTCCTTTGTTGAGGAAATGATGCTTGCTTCAAAGCGCGGCGAATCGATCTCGATGGTTTGTCCTAAACTGCTGCGGATGGACAGGAAAACAATTGATACTGCCGGACAGCTGCTCGGCAAAAACAGAAGGCCTATTGAGCGGGGATTCAATACGCCGGATGTTGGACAGTACGATCAGGCAGGTTTTGTTTTCGGCGCCTGCGGGGCGGCGGTATTATTAAGGAGAAAAATGCTGGATGATTGCGCCATTACCAAAGGTGAATTTTTCGATAACGACTACAATATGTTTTACGAAGATTTAGACCTTTCCTGGCGCGCGGCTAACCGCGGGTGGAAGGCGTATTATAATCCCAAAGCCGTAGCTTATCATATGCGGGGGGCAACTGCCAAAGAAAAGAAGCCTGTGTTTGAATTTCTTCTTCCATTTAATTTTGTCTGGCTGAGTACAGCTTTGAAAAGTGACCTGATAAAGAACAGGCTGATGACGATAATTAAAAATGACCGGCTGGTAAGTTTTCTTTTTAATCTAATTCATATTATTGCTTATGAACTAAAATTGTTTTTTTATTGTTTGATTTTTGACCCAAAGGTAATTAGCCGGACGGTTAAAAACCTGCCTGTTATTCTTCGGGCTTTTAAAAAAAGAAAGATCATAAAAAGAGGGAAATGAATTACATAATAATAGCGCTTCTAATTATAAGGCCGTTTATTTGTGAACAGGCAAATGCTTCTCTTGCAATTTTGTTCGATATTTTTTTTCTGAGTTTTTTTCTGCTGCACACCCTGCTTATTAAGGGCTTGCGGGGCAAGAAATCCGTTTTTCTTCTGAGTTTAATTTTTCCGTTTTTTATAATCTTAAGTAATTTTTTTTCAGTAAATTCTTACAACAGCGAGGCGGAGCTTTTAAGGGTTTTTGTGCTTGTTTTGATCTTTAATTTTGTTTATTCCCAGAACAAGAGGCAGCGCAGTATTTTAGTCGCGGGGATGCTCAGTATCAGCGCGATTATTTGCCTGCGTGCCTTATACCAGTATTTTTCCGGGATCGATTTTATCAGGGACAGCTATTCATTTGATCAGTTGACAAAAAGCGGTTTTTACGCCTGGGAACTGCTTTTGCAAGAAAGAGTTGTTTCCTGGTTTTCCTCGCCTAATATCCTGGGGGGGTATCTGATCGCGTTTTGTCCGTTAGCCTGCGTGTATTTGCTTAAAGGTATCAGGCAAAAGAACGCGGGGGCAATAGTGCTGTTTTCTTTTTTATGCCTGGTTTTATTTTTGAGTGTTTTGCTCACAAAAACAATTTCGGCATTCTTAAGCTTTATTTTAAGCATGATTTTTCTTTTCGCTCTTTTATCCCGGGGCAAAAAATCAGGGAAGATGAGCAGATACGCTGGGGTCATCCTGGCGCTTTTTTTTGTTTGTTTATTTGGATTATTTTTTAAACGCGGCGATTCATTCTTTGATTTTAAAAATCCTCAAAATTCATTCCTGCAGAGGGTATATTACTGGCAGAGCGCTTTAAAAATAATCAGTGAGCACCCTGTGGCGGGCGTCGGCGCGGGTAATTTTAAAACGGTATACCCGCGTTTTAAAAACGTAAATGCCAATGAGACGATTTACGCGCATAATTCTTATCTGCAGATATGGGCTGAGTCAGGATTTCCGGCATTGGCATTTTTTGTTTTGTTGGTTTTTATTGTTTTTAACACAGCTTTAAAAAGAAGGCCTGAATTGATCGATGCGGGGATAATTGCCGGGTGCTTTGCTGTCTTGCTGCATGACTTTACAGGTTATAGTTTATTTGTCAATCAGGCCGGGCATACATGGTGGATTCTTCTTGGATGTGTTCTTGCCGGCAGTGAACATGATCTGAAAATAAGGGAAGGATCTCCTCGTCAGTTATCATTTTTGAAATCGTGTTATTTAATGTTTTCCATGTTTTTGCTCTTTAATGCTTTTTTATTTTACCAGAGCGGGCGCGGTATCAAAAAAGCAGTGATGTTTTTTAAAAACAGGGAATTCAATAGTTCAATTATTTCCGCGCGTAATGCCCTGCGCTATAAACCGAATAATGATTTTGCCTATTATATTCTGGCGCGTAATTTTCGCGAAATTGACAGCGGCAAGTTTTCCATTCAGGCTTTGAAAAACTACAAAAGGGCAATATTCTTGAACAAGCAATATGCTTTTTACTATTTTGAACTGGCTGAATATTTTTTCCTGCATGATCAAATTGATAGTGCAAAGCGGTTTATCAGGCTGGCCGTTAAATTCTATCCCCAAAATCCCAAATTTCAGGCTTTAAATTCAAACATTAATAAGCTCAGATCTAAGTGATTAATTGGACTACATTATCTTGTGGTGTTATTGCATCTAACCTACTGCTAATAGTATTATTAAATATTTTTAAAAAAAGTTAATTTTTTATGTTGACATATCATTTAAAATAAAGTATATTTAATATGTGGATAGAAGTGGAGGAAAGTGGAGTAAATGTTTTACGGCGAATTTGAACATTCATTAGATCGAAAAAACCGCGTTATAATCCCGGCAAAATTTCGGGAAGCGCTTAAAGATAGTTTTATAGAAAAATTTTATATAACCAGAGGCCTTGATGGATGTTTATTCATTTTTACTGAAGAAGAATGGAACAGGCAGGAACAAAAATTTAAAACACTTTCTTTTACAAGGCCTGAGGCGAGAAAATTTAACCGCATGTTTTTCTCCGGCGCCAGCGAAATCGTTTGTGATAGCCAGGGCCGGGTTTTGATACCGCAGTATTTGAGAGCATTTGCCGATATTCAAAACGATGTCGTGATTATCGGTGTTTCTAACCGGATCGAAATTTGGAGCAAAGCCCGCTGGAAGGATTTTTATGAAAATACTAGAGAGACCTACGAGGATACTGCTGAAAAACTCATGGGTTTGGACTGAAGAAGAGGAAATGGGCCGACACACCCCTGTGATGTATAGTGAGGTTCTGTCGTACTTGAGACTTTTGCCAGGGATGGTGATTGTTGATTGTACTTTGGGGGAAGGGGGGCATAGTGAAGGCATATTGAGAAAGATTACGCCAGGCGGTCATCTCATCGGCATAGATCAGGATGATGATGCCCTGAGCGCTACCCGCCTGCGTCTTTCTCAGCATGAGGGTTCTTTTACGCTCATCAGAGATAATTTTCAAAATATCACGGACGTGCTGGGTAACCTGGAAATTAACGCCATGGACGGCGTTGTTTTTGATCTTGGTGTTTCCAATATGCAGCTGGTAACGCCTGAACGCGGTTTTAGCTTCCAGTTCGACGGCCCGCTTAATATGCGCATGGATAAGTATGCCCAGATAACTGCTTTTGATTTGGTCAATAACCTGTCTGAGGAAGAAATCGCTAATCTTATTTATACCTTTGGGCAGGAAAGATACAGCCGCCGGATCGCGGCAAGAATTGTCTCGCAGCGGGCCCGCCATGTCATAACCACCACTCAGCAGCTGGCGGATATAGTTATGGAGTCTTTGCCGGTCAAAGAAAGATATAAAAAAATACACCCTGCTACAAGAACGTTTATGGCGCTTAGAATCGCCGTGAACAGGGAACTGGAAGTTCTTCAAACAGGCCTTACACAGGCAATTGAACTGCTTAAGCCGGGGGGAAGAATCTGCGTGATATCCTTCCATTCGCTTGAGGACCGTATCGTAAAACATGAATTCAAAGCCCAGGCCGGAAAAGGCTGTTTAAAAATAATTACCAAAAAACCTCTTGTTCCTACGGATGAGGAGATTGAAAATAATCGTAAAAGCCGCAGTGCAAAACTTAGAGTTGCTGAGAAATTGTAATCTTTTGGTTTTAGGGAGTGTTGCAAAATGTGCAGAAATAAGGCTTTTGTGAACGAGCGCGGAGGCGTACTAAAGATGTACGCCGCACAAGCGAGTGAGCAAGTAACGCAGTTGATGTGCGTTTTGCAACAGTTCCTAAATTTAAGGATGGATAGATGAGACTAAAAAACATAATGGTTTGGGCCGTTATAAGTACCTGCGTTTGTTTGGGATATGTTAAAGAGCAGGTTGAGGCCGTAAAACTCAGCTATTCCTTAAGGGATAAGGAAAAAAGACTTAGCGATTTGATTGACCATAACCGAATTTTGTTATATAATAATATCAGCTTGAAGTCTCCTCAGTATTTAACCGGAATGATTGAACAGAATGAGTTAAAACTCTCTTTTCCTGATACGGCTGCTGTGGCAAAAGTAAGGGTGAAAAGAGGGCAGCCGGCGCAATTGGCAAAGTCAACCGCTTCAAGCTGGAAAACGCGTCTGTTAGATGTATTTGTTCCTAAAGCACAAGCGGCATCTGATCTAAGCAGATAGATTTTCCCCATCTAACTATACCAAAAACATTAATTAAAAAAGGATTTTTTCTTGCCGTGTATAAAAGGGCGCAAAAGGTTCGCCTTGCTATAGTTTGTTTATCTTACCTTATTCTTCTTCTGATTATTTTATTTCATTTGTTTAATATTCAGGTTTTAAATAATCGTAATTATATAAAACTTGCTGACTCGCAGCATCAGCTGACTTTAAAACTTGATCCGCAGCGGGGTTTGATCTACGACCGCAACCAAAAGGTGCTGGCATTGAGTTTAAAAGTTTCTTCCGTGTACGCGGTGCCGCGGGCAATTGTAAATAAGGAAAAGGTTGCGGATTCGCTTTCTTTTGCGCTTGGTCTTGATTACGATAATGTACTGGCAAAACTCAACAGGGATAAGTCTTTTATATGGATAAAAAGAAGAGTTAGTGAACAGGAAGCGGAAAACATAAAGGCTTTGAAGCTTTTCGGGGTTGACCTTACCAAAGAAAACAAAAGATATTACCCGAATAAGGAGTTAGCCGCGCATATTTTAGGTTTTGCCGGCATTGATGAGACGGGATTAGAGGGGGTGGAGCTCAAATATAACAGTTATTTAAAAGGCCGGCAGGGAAAGCGCTCATTATTGCGCGATGCCAAGCAGAGAATGCTTCCTGCCTTTGAGTATGAATACATTCCGGCTGTTAACGGATATAACCTCGTGCTTACTATCGATGAGGTTATACAGCATATTGTTGAGGATGTTCTGGAGAGAAACCTGGAAAAAAATAATGCGCTTGCCGCGAGCGTCGTGGTCATGAACCCGCGGAACGGCGAAATTTATGCGCTTGCCGGCAGGCCGGGTTATGATCTGAATCATTTTGCGCAGGCAAGCGCTGCTTCCCGCCGCAATAGAGTAATAAGCGATTATTTTGAACCCGGTTCGACTTTTAAGGTGATCACGGCATGTGCTGCCCTGGAAGAAAATATCGTGAGTACGGATGACGTGTTTTTTTGCGAAAACGGTGAATATCGGATCTCCCGGCATACCCTGCATGACCACAAACCGCATGGAAACCTCACCTTTGTTGAAGTTATAGAAAAATCAAGCAATATCGGCGTGGTGAAAATTGCCCAGAAAATGGGCGCGAAAACATTGCATGAATATGTAAAAAAATTCGGCTTTGGACACAGAACAGGTATTGATCTACCCGGGGAAACTCGAGGGTTTCTCCGTCCGCTTGAAAGCTGGTCTAAGCTTTCTATTGCAGCAATACCTATCGGGCATGAGATCGGGGTGAGCGCTATTCAGATGGCAAGGGCTATGTCCGCTATGGTAAACGGCGGATACCTCGTTAAACCGCGTATTGTAAAAGAGATTATTGATAACAATAATGAAATAATCGAAAGTTTCAAAAATGAGAAACATTCGAGTGTAATCAGCGAAAAGACCTCAGGGATAATGAGAGAAATTTTAAAA
>DAOVNL010000147.1 GCA_030630245.1 Candidatus Omnitrophota bacterium
GGATAAAAATAATGGTATTATAGTAACATAATCACATCTATAATTCAAGGTATTTAGCCTATAATGTCAAGCCAATTTAGAAATGTCCGCTTTTTACCAAAGTAGAAATGTCCGGTTTTAGGTTTTCAAACAACTGTTAAAGTCGCCTGCTTTGATAGCGCGATTCTTTTTTTATAAGGCTGCCTTCTCCAAGGATGATCCTCTGGCGGCCGCCAGGTTATTTTGTTAGTTTTATTAGTTTTAGATTTTATTTCAATAACTGGTTTTAGCGTAATAGGCTTATATTTTAAATAAGAGCCGTTTCCGGATATTAGCATCTTACCGTTAATCCGTTTTTCAACAAGTACCTTACGGGGACAAGTTCTGTTCATTATCTGATAAAGTTTCTTATGCTGAACAATCGTAAAGTCATTACGCACAGTCCGCTTGATTTTAATACATAAATTTACGTCTAAATTCATGCCTACCGGCAATGACCGATGCATATCAACATCTTTAGCCGGCTTTACGGCAAACCGCTTATTGTGTTTAGGCCAGTAACTTTTTAAGAATTTATTAGCTTCTTCAATGTTTTTTATTCCGGCTAAACGCATTTCTTTAACTAATCGGTCTTGGTCAGTTTTAAAAGAACGTTCTATCCTGCCTTTTGCCGGAGCGGAATTTGCGTGAATAACTTTAATATCAAGCTCTTTACAAGCACGCTCAAACTGGCTTAGGCTAAAACGATCGTTAAGCTCATCTTCAATAGTTTGTTTACCACCACCTTTGTAAGTCGAGTGTTTATCTACATATACACTTAATGGTATGCCGTTTTGCTTTATATACTGCTTAAGTCCGGCAAAAGCAGGCAAAGTGCCTTCATATTCATAAAACTGTCCGCTCTTATTCCCGGTAGCATCGTCAATATAGCCCATCAGCACGCATTTATCGCCTCTGTCTTCAAACCAAGGATGATGCGAACCGTCCAGCTGCACCATCTCTCCAAAACATGGTTTGCGCTCACGCCATTTGCGATGCTTGCGGGCTTTTCTCTGCTTTACCCATAATCCTTCTACAAGTAATCTTCTTCGTAATGTTTCATCACTTATCTTGATCTTATCTCGCTCTAAAAGTTTTTCGCAGGCAAAGGTTGGTCCAAAACCGCGATATACTGTTCGGCAAAGATTAAGTATTTTCTCCCACTGTTTCTCTTCTATTCGGCGATTAGACGCCTTGCCACGTAAACGATGAGTAAGCCCTCTATCGCCTTCAATCCGCATTCTTTCTTTCAGCCGGCGTATTTGCCTCTCGCTTAAACTGAGTTTTTCTGCTGCTTCTTTTTGCTTCAAAGAACTATCTATAACTTTTCGGATTATGTGTACCTTAGTTAATTCCTTTTGGCTCATCTTGATAATGTCCTCTCCCATGTATTTACCTCCTTACCAGAAGGTATCACATGTTCTTAAAAACCGGACATTATTACTTTGGCTAAATAGGACATTATCACTTTGGTATTACAGATAAAAATTTTCAATTGGCCCGGAGTAAAGCCAAACCTGATATGCGTGAGATTGACTTATCCTTTAGCGCGTAGTAAGATTGAATACAAATCAAAAAAAGATTGTGAACATACAACTCAACTCTAAGATATGAATACTCATAACACTACCGCCTACGGCTCATGGAAGTCTCCGATTACTTCGGAACTAATCGTTCGTGAAACTATCGCTCTGTCCCAGCCGAGTTTTGATAAAGAGGATATTTACTGGATTGAGATGCGTCCGGGTGAGGGGGGAAGAAATGTAGTAGTAAAGTGCTCCCGGGAGGGAGAGCTTTCTGATATTACCCCTGCCGGTTTTAACGCGCGCACAAAGGTTCATGAATATGGCGGAGGAGACTTTCTCGTTCATGAGGGGGATATTTATTTTTCAAATTTTTCTGACCAGCGTTTATATATTCAAATACCCGGGCAAATGCCTCAGGCATTAACTGATGGGCAGGATTGCCGATATGCTGATGCTGTGATGGATAAACGGTTTAACCGGCTGATATGTGTTTGTGAAGACCATAGAAATAAAGAATGCGGAGTTGTAAACTCTATCATAATCATAGGGCTTGAAAGTGAACACGCGGTGCAAACCTTAATTTCCGGAAATGACTTTTATGCAAGCCCAAGGATTTCTCCAGATGGCAGAGCTATTGCCTGGCTTACCTGGAATCACTCCAACATGCCCTGGGATGGTACGGAGCTCTGGGCTGCCCGCATTGATGAGCAGGGTGTTTTGACGGATGCAAAGTGTGTAGCCGGCGGTCCTGATGAGTCTGTTTTTCAACCTGAGTTTTCTCCTGAGGGAGAGCTGTTTTTTGTAAGTGACGTAAATGGGTGGTGGAATTTATATAAAATGCAGGGCAGCAGTGTTATTCCCATTGTTGAGATGCAGGCTGAGTTCGGCATGCCGCAATGGGTGTTTGGTATGTCCACCTATGCCTTTTGCGGTAAAGAGAAGATAATTTGCGCGTTTAATCAAAAAGGGGTATGGAATTTAGCGCAAATTCATGTTCGAGAGAAATCGCTGCAGATAATCAAAACATCCTATTCAGATATTGGATACTTAAGAACAAATGGAAAGGTGATTGCGTTTATAGGCGGCGCATCTGATCAGTTTCGCGGCATTGTAAGATTTGATCCTCAAACTCTAGATACCGATGTGTTAAAATCATCAAACAAAATCCGTATAGATGCGGCTTATTTCTCAATTCCTGAGACCATTGATTTCCCAACCAGGAACAAAACTCTTGCGCATGCCTTTTACTATCCGCCGAAGAATATGGATTTTTCAGCCTCTGCCGATGAGAAACCGCCTTTACTCGTAATGAGCCATGGAGGGCCTACAGCCGCGGCCAGTAATGTGCTGAATTTAAGTATTCAGTACTGGACCAGCCGCGGGTATGCGGTTGTAGATGTAAATTATAGGGGCAGCACCGGTTACGGACGTCAATACAGACAGGAGCTTAAATACAGCTGGGGAATCTTTGATGTTGAGGATTGTATAAGCGCGGCTTGTTTCCTGATAAAAAAAGGGCTGGCCAATGAAAATAATGTAGCGATAAGGGGAGGAAGCGCGGGAGGATATACGACTCTTTGCGCGTTAACTTCAAGCAGTGTTTTCAAAGCTGGAGCGAGTTACTACGGAGTCAGTGACCTGGAGGCATTGACTAAGGAAACGCATAAATTCGAAGCACACTATCTGGATGGACTCATCGGAGAATATCCGGCACAATCGCTCATATATAAACAGCGTTCTCCTATAAATCATATTGATCAATTATCCTGCCCGGTAATCTTTTTCCAGGGTCTTGATGATAAGGTTGTTCCGCCTGACCAGGCGCGGATGATGGTAGATATTCTTAAAGAAAAAGGATTACCGGTCGCCTATGTGCCCTTTGAGGGAGAAGGGCATGGATTTAGGTCTGCGGATAATATTAAGCGTGCTCTTGACGCAGAACTTTATTTTTATTCCCGCGTTTTTGGTTTTAATCCGGCGGATAATGTCGAGCCGGTTTTTGTTGATAACCTCTTTTGAAAGCCCGTTTTTCCCCTTCTCAAAAACATAGCTGCCATCCGGCAGTTTAAATTTGTAAAAGATTCTCAAAAAAGTAGTTACGATTTTGAGTGCGTTCTGTTAAAAACA
>DAOVNL010000186.1 GCA_030630245.1 Candidatus Omnitrophota bacterium
AGTTATAAAAATCTATTAAAATGGTTTTGGCTAAATGAAAATAAAAAAGATATAGAATTATATAAAATAGACTCAATAGGGGTTGTAATAAAAAAATGGGTTCGTCATGGTGTTTTTATTAAAGATATAAATCTTCCTATTAATCCATTTAACGGTGATAAAAATGAAATATACAATTTTAACTGTACTTTAAGTATAGATTCATTTAATATAGTATTATAAAAATATGTATAAAAATATTGCATAATTTCATAAAAGATGTACACTAAATTGGCAGAAAAAATAATTGTGTATTTAATTGAAGGCCGCAATTTGTTATGATAAAGCAGTTTAGTGATAAATAAAGACGAATAAAAGAGGAGATAAGAAAGATGGAACGATCAATAGAACTTGACAAGGTAAGAAATATCGGCATCATGGCGCACATTGATGCCGGGAAAACCACTGTGACAGAACGCATTTTGTTTTATTCCGGACGCTCGCATAAAATCGGAGAAGTGCATGATGGTAAAGCGCAGATGGACTGGATGAAGCAGGAGCAGGAGCGCGGTATCACGATAACTTCGGCGGCAACAACCTGCTACTGGAACGGCCACCGCATCAATATTATCGATACTCCCGGACATGTTGATTTTACTGTGGAGGTGGAGCGAAGCCTGCGTATTCTTGACGGGGCAATAGCAGTTTTCTGCGCTGTGGGGGGAGTGGAACCGCAGTCAGAAACGGTATGGAGACAGTCTGACAAGTATAAAGTTCCTAAGCTTGCTTTTGTGAACAAAATGGACCGCATCGGAGCTGATTTTTTCGCTGTAATAAAAAATATAGAAGAAGACCTGGGCGCGAATGTTATTCCGCTTCAGATACCGATAGGAGCAGAAGATAATTTTCGCGGAATAATCGATTTGATGGAAATGAAAGCGGTTATTTATGATGATGAGTCTTTTGGAAAAAATTTCCATGCTGAGGAAATCCCTGCTGATTATAAGGAAAAGGCGCGGGAATATCACCATATTATGGTTGAAAAGGCCGTTGAACTTGAGGACAGCCTTATAGAAAAATATCTTGAGGATGAAAACTCAATAACAAAAGAGGAGCTTATGAGCGCAATCCGCAAGGGAACAATAGCTAATAAAATAGTTCCCGCATTTTGCGGCTCCGCGTTTAAAAATAAAGGCGTACAGAAGCTGCTTGATGCAGTACCTTTATATCTGCCCTCACCCGCTGATCTTGAATCGATCGAAGGGCATGACCCGGATGATCCGGAAAAAAAGATTATTAGAAAAGCAGATGATAACGAGCCGTTTTCCGCGCTTGCCTTTAAAGTACAGGCTGATCCGCATATGGGCAAACTGATATATTTCCGCGTTTATTCAGGCGTGATAAAGTCCGGAACTTACATCTATAATGCGACAAAAGGGCGAAAGCAACGCGTGGGAAGGCTTCTGCAAATGCACGCGAATGATAGGGAAATCAGGGAGGCTATTTATGCCGGGGATATTGCGGCTGCTGTGGGGTTTGATCATACAGTAACAGGAGATACTCTTTGCGATTCTGATAATCAGGTTGTGCTTGAAGCGATAGAATTTCCGGCTCCGGTTATGTCGTTGAGTATTAAGCCGGAAAGCCGCTCAGAACAGGATAAGATCGGCAAAGGTCTTATGCGGCTTGCCGAAGAGGATCCTACTTTTACGGTTGAATCAGATAAAGAAACAGAAGAAACTATTTTATCCGGAATGGGTGAATTGCATCTTGAAATTATTGTCGACAGGCTTAAGCATGAGTTTAAAGTGGACGCTGTTGTCGGACAGCCTAAAGTTGCTTACAGAGAAACGATCACTAATAACGTGAGTGAAAATTATAAGCATGTCAAGCAAACAGGCGGTAAAGGGCAATATGCTCATGTGGAGCTTGAAATATATCCGACAGAGCCTGGGCAGGGATTTGAATTCAAAAACAAGATTACGGGCGGCGCTGTGCCCAGAGAGTATATCCCGGCTGTTGAAAAAGGGGTAATCAGCGCGATGCAGAAAGGTATTGTTGCCGGATACCCTGTAGTTGATGTACGCGTAGAGCTGGTTGACGGTTCTTCTCATGATGTTGATTCTTCGGAAATGGCGTTTAAAATTTGCGCGGCAGCTTGTTTTAAACATGCTTTTATGAAGGCCGCGCCTGTTTTACTTGAGCCGTTCATGTCTCTTGAGGTAAATGTCCCTGAGGAGCATACAGGCGGTGTTGTCGGCGATATCTGCTCAAGACGTGGCAAGGTTTTGGGTATGGAAATGAAGAATAAACAACAGGTTATATCGGCTGAAGCGCCTCTTTCTGAGATGTTCGGATATGCCAGCGCTCTTCGGTCCATAACAAGCGGAAGGGCAAATTACTCCATGCATTTTGAAAAATATATTGAAGTTCCGTTTGCAATTGCCGAGAAGATAGTTGAGGAAAAGAAAAAGGCAAAGGAGAGCAAATAACATATCTATATTTAAAACAATAAGTTAAAACACTACACAGCAAGTATGTTTAGCTTGTGTAGTGTTTTTTTATTCCGGTTGAGCTATCCGGGCGCAGAATAGCTTTAAAAGATACGAATAATTTTAGAGATTATTTTTGACTTCTGCTGCCTAATTTTTGTATAATATTGCCTATCACTTAAAATCAATTATAACTTATTTAAGCGGCGCCAAAAATAAACATTAGTGCTGCTTTAGGGGTAGAGGAATATGCCTAAGAAAAGAACTAATTGGATAGCGGTCAAAAGAGAAATGACCAAAGAGGGGATTGAGCTCTCTTTTAAAGATAAGCGCCAGTATATTTTGGCTAAAGACCAGTATTCTGCTACGCGCCATGATAATTTTATGGCTGTGGCCATGGCAATACGAGACAGGATAGTCGAACGCTGGATAATGACGCAGCAGGCCTATCACAAAAATAACTCAAAGAGAGTTTATTATCTGTCTCTTGAATTTCTTATCGGAAGGCTTCTGGGAAATAATATTTTAAACCTTGGCTTGTGGGAT
>DAOVNL010000077.1 GCA_030630245.1 Candidatus Omnitrophota bacterium
CCGTGACAACGGGGTCACGTAACGGTACGTCGAGGAAGCTGAAAAAGCGCAACATTATAAATGTACGGCAATTTATCTGCGCAATAGGTTATACTATAAAATATCTACTCTCTACTTGCTATCTCTTACTATATCCCGCGTTTATATTGCTCTATTCAGCATAAATAATAAAGCCGTTTGATCATAAATTATTTCTGCGATCTTTCGCTGTTGTTGTATTCCTGCAAACGCTGCGGCTGCTGCTTTTCCCCTTTGTTTTGCTTGCCATTTTTGGCGTTCTTTAGCAACTAATTCTTTCACAAATCCAATAAGCTGCTTTTTCCCCATATCAAGAAAAGCAGGCCTATTGCTTCCTGATGCAAGGAAAAGTTTTCTTTCTTGCACAAATTTTTGCAGAAACCGCAAGGTAAAATAAATCTTCCTTTCAGGCTGAATAAGTGTCCAATATATAAATTCCTGGGCATTAGCAAGCTTTTGCTCAAGTTCTTCTAAAAGCGTGTTATCATAATCTTCCATAAACTCAAACAATCTACGAGTACCGTTTAGACTCAAGCCCACAAATAAAGGGTCCCGCATTATTCTGGCCCTTATATCGCTCCAGGAATCCTTACTTAAATCCCCAATAACATACGGTACCGGCGCGCTCATTAAAGAATCAGCAATAACCACCCTGCCGTCAACCAATATATTGGCTTTGCCTAACATTACAATATTTTTACCATCCTCATCATAAATACTATCCATTGGCTTGACTTTAAGCCTCTCTTCCGGGAAAAATATATCCTCAAGAAATACACTTCTGCCCAATCTCCATAAAGGCATAAACTCAACTTCACATTCTTTACTCCTATCCAATGCGTCATTATTAATATATATTCTGGATGTATTATTTTCTTTTTCAATAAGTATTGCTTTATAATCTTTTTTCTTATTCAGCATTTCCACGATCTGCTTTTGCCAGAAACCGTCATTAAATTTTGAAACGATTTTAAAAAAAAGTGTTGCCTTAGGGTAATCATGCATCAAGGCGTCTATTAGAAAAAAAATCTTTTCCAAATTTGACGGATGAATATCATCTACAGACACCCCTATATGTACTTCAATATCAGGAGAAGATTTATAAACATCCCGCTGTTGGTGCGCAAGTTTAATATCCCGAATAAGCTGCTGTGCTTCTTCTCTGGTATTAAACGAGGAAGCATTCGTAATAATAATCGAATTTCTATAACGTGAATGTGCTATAGCAAAAGGAACCTCCGCAAAAAGCGGCTCCCCTCCGCCGAATGTCACTTCTAAATCCAGATCATCAGCCATATAACGTTCAGGCAGGGGTTCAAATATTTTCCTAAGCACAGAACCCGTCATATAAGCAGTATTCCAGGGGCCGCAATTCACAATACAGAAAGAACAAACAGCATTACAATAATTTGTCAATTGCACGTAAATATCACCGCTTGGATACGCAAAATCGTTTTCCGGGGAATATCCGGAATAAAAAGGCTCAAGCAGTGATAATCTTAACCGCTCAGCGCTTTCCTGCCAGGATTCATCCATGTCAAGCTCATCACCAATGGATTCACCAAAAAGTTTTTGCGCTCTTGCCATATAACGCTTTTTAAAATCATCGTTGCCCCCAAGCTTCTTATTATTTTTATTATGCCTTGTTTGCATTGAATCAAGTGAAATACCGGCTAACACATTCTCTTTTTCCCCTTTTGAAAATTCACTCTCAAAAACAGGAATATTTATTTGGATTCTGGGGGAAAGAGCTGCCGGGGTATCCCGCTGCGCATAATTTAAAGATATCCCCTGTCTTGCCCAAACACAATTGGACACCAGCAACACCTGAATTAAAATAAATATAGATAATTTTTTAAACAAATTCATAATTCAACTAACCTTCAAATTCTTTGATAACCTTTGAGTATTTATCTCCGAACATAGCCTGAAAAGTGCATTAAAAAAGATTTAAAAGTATACCACATACAGTGGGAGGCCGCAAACTAAACAGGTTTTTCATTGAACACATAACATACTGAGAAATAAGATGTTATACCATCATGCAAAAAAAGGCAGAAAAAAGGTTGACCGGGCTATTTGGGTTTCTTTTCTTTGTCAAACGTGGAGACCTGCCCCTCCTTCTCTGTTCTCCCCCTCAAAATATTTTGAGAATAATGTGTTAATGAACATAGGTGTAGTTGACAACAACGGGGTTCTTAATATAAAATGACCTTTCCTGTATTGTTAAAGGCGGTTAATGCCGCGGGTACATTTGAAGCGAATAAATAAAAATTTTTAAGGTGAAATCAAAAAGGAGGATAGTAATGTCAAAAAATGATGTTCAGACTTACGAATACAAAGCGGAAATGAAGCAGCTGCTTCATTTGATTATTCATTCACTGTATACGCATCCGGAGATATTCTTAAGAGAATTGGTGTCAAATTCTTCTGACGCGTTAAATAAGATTAGGTACCGGCAGTTAACAGATCAAAATATCCTTGATAAGGATAAAGAACTGGAGGTTAAAATAACGGTTGATTCCAAGAAAAAAACCTTTTCGATTGAAGATAACGGTATCGGTATGACAAAAGAAGAATTAGCGGAGAATATAGGTACGATAGCCCGTTCAGGAACCCTTGAATTTTTAGAGAAGATGAAAAAGGAAAATAAGCAGGGAGAGAAGTTAATCGGCCAGTTTGGAGTGGGTTTTTATTCGGTGTTTATGGTCACCGAGCAAGTTATGGTTGAAACCCGTCACGCGGATAAAGATTCTAAAGGGTATCGCTGGGTTTCTTCGGGAGAAGCAAGCTACACTATAGAAGAAATTGATAAGAAGAATCGCGGGACAAAAATAAGTTTCACGTTTAAAGAAACGGCGAATGAATTCGCGGAGGAATTTCGGGTTAAGCAAATAATCAAGAAGTATTCAAATTTCTCCGATTTTCCTATATTTTTAGGAAAAGAAAAGATAAATACAATTGAGGCTTTGTGGAGAAAGCGTGAAAATGAAGTGAAGGCTGATGAGCGTAATGAATTTTACAAATTTATCACCAATGATTACGAGGATCCTCTAGGTTATCTGCATTTATCTCTAGAAAGCGCCGGCGCGGAATTCAAAGCTTTATTATTTATTCCGGTCAAGGCACCGTTTGATCTAATGCGCCTGCAACAGCATAAGACCGTACAGCTGTATTCCAACAAAATTATGATCATGGACGATTGTAAGGATTTGCTGCCGGAATATTTGCAATTTATACGCGGTGTTGTAGACACAAGTAATTTGCCTTTAAATGTGTCGCGGGAAACGATTCAGGCTTCGCGGATTATGGGAAAGATCAAAGAGATGCTTACAAGCAAGATTATTCAGTGGCTGCAAAGGATGGCGGATAAAAAGCAGGAAAAATATTTGATGTTTTATAAGACTTTTGGGCCGTTGTTTAAAATGGGATTAAACAGTGACTTTACTAATCGCCAGAAGCTGATTGAATTGTTGCGGTTTGAAACTTCCACGCGAAAAGCGGGTGACATGTCGTCTTTAAAAGATTATACCGGGCGTATGGCGGAAAAACAAAAAGAGATATACTATCTGGCCGGAGATAATCGTGAATATGTAGAACGCAATCCAAATTTGGAATATTTCAAGAAAAACAATGTGGAAGTGCTGTTTTTACTCGAGCCGGTTGACGTGTTTATAATGCCCTCTATTCCGGAATACGACAAGAAGCCGCTTAAAAGCATTGATAAAGGAGACATAGAGATAAACCCTGAAAATGATCAGGCTCAGCAGAAAGAAGATAATCTCTCCAAATCTCTTATGGGATTATTTAAGGATACTCTGAAGGACAAAGTAGAGGATGTGAAGATTTCTAAGCGCTTGGTTAATTCCGCGGTTACGCTTGTAACCGGTAGTAATGCTGTAGACCCTCAGATGGAACGTATGATGAAAATGATGGGACAGGATGTGCCGGCATCCAAGCGCATAATGGAGGTGAATCTTGATCATTCGGTAATAAAAAATTTATCACGCAAATATTTAGCAAGCCCGTCGGATTATTTCCTCAAGAAGTGTATTGTCCAGCTTTATGAAAGCGCTCAACTTATCGATGGTGAGCTTCCTTCAAGAACCGAATATGTTAAACGCATGATGGAAATAATGGAGGAGGCAACGAAATAAAGGGAAACAAACCGGTATAGTTTTACAAGCCAAGCAGTTTTTTTTAAAGGACATTGAAATCAAAACCCCTTGCAAAGATGCGGGGGGTTTTGCTGTTAATTACATAGATAGATTAAGAGAGCCGTATTAAAGAGAGAATTGAGGACATAATATATTTGCCTTTTTTGGAGATTATATATTATCTTCTGCTGCGTAACTTTGATAATAAACGCAGGATCTCGATATATAGCCAGACAAGCGTAACTATCAAGCCAAAAGCACCGTACCATTCCATATACTTTGGTGCTCCCCGTTCTGCTCCCTGCTCAATAAAATCAAAATCAAGCACCAGATTCAAAGACGCGATAACCACAACAAACAAACTAAAACCTATGCCTAAGAACCCGCTACTATGTATCATCGGCGCCTGCATCCCAAAAAATCCGATAACCATCGAGACAAAGTAATAAAGCGCGATCCCGCCGGTAGCAGCAAATACCCCTAAGCGAAAATTTTGTGTCACCTTGATCATCCCGGATTTATAGGCCATTAAAAGAGCACCTAAGGTTCCAAACGTAAGCCCCACTGCCTGAATAACAATACCCGGATAACTGCGTTCAAACATCAAAGAAACAGCCCCAAGAAACATCCCCTCAAGCACAGCATATATAGGCGCGCTAATTGCTGCCCATTGTTTTTTAAATATTGTTATCATTGCGGCTATAAAACCACCAATCGCCGCCGGCAACATGAACGGAGTAGCCTGAATAGGATTACTCCATGCCCAGGAAGCAGTAAAGAAAACAAGACAAAGCATAATAAAAGTCTTATTTACTGTCCCCTGTATAGTCATCACCTCCGATGATCCATATCTTTGAGCGTTTGTAAAAACTTCGGCTCTTAACGCCGGATTTGCTGTTCTCATCATAATAAGCCCCCTCCTAAATAAGCCTATAACTTATCACTACTGTCCCATTGTTTTTTAAAATATTATTGTAATACACTTAATTATAACATGTTATGAAAAAAATATCTGTTATCGATTTGAAATCAGTTTTATACTATGACCATTCCTACACAAAAAAACAGGGGGTGGTCAATGA
>DAOVNL010000073.1 GCA_030630245.1 Candidatus Omnitrophota bacterium
AATAACTGTCTTGCCTCCTCTTCTGAAATCCGCGTGTCCCCGAGAAATAACTGCGCATTAAAATTCAGGATTGCATCCATACCCACAAAAGATGGCCTGGAATCGCCAACGCTAAGACGCATACACCCTGCCCGTATCGAAGAAGTTGTCGGTAAGATAAAAAAGGAAATGGAGCAGAGCATAAAAGAAGAAGGAGAGAAAGTTTCCTTTGATGTCGGCGTGCAGAGAATTCATCCCGCGATAATCAAACTTTTAGGCCGTTTGAAATATAGAACAAGCTATGGGCAGAATGTGCTGCAGCACTCTAAAGAAGCGGCATTTATTATGGGATTGCTTGCCGGCCAGCTTAAGCTTGATATAACTCTGGCAAAAAGAATCGGTTTATTCCATGATCTGGGAAAAGCCGTAGACCATGAGCTGGAGGGAACTCATGCGGCAATAGGTGCTGAGCTTGCAAGAAAATACGGCGAAAACCAGGCCGTAGTGGATGCAATCGCGGCGCATCATGATGAGGCTGAGTCTAACTCCATATATGGAGTGCTTGTACAGGCAGCAGACGCGATCAGCGCGACAAGGCCTGGCGCGCGCCGGGAAACCCTGGAGATATATATTAAACGTCTTGAAAAACTGGAATCAATTGCCGATTCATTCAAAGGCGTTGATAAGTCCTTTGCTATACAGGCCGGCCGTGAGATCAGGGTTATCGTTCATCCGGATAAGGTCGGGGACCAGGAAGCAACAATCCTTGCCCGGGATATTACCAAGAAGATCGAGAATGAACTTGAATACCCAGGCCAGGTAAAAGTAACAGTGATCCGGGAAAAGCGGATTGTCGAATACGCAAAATAAAACAGAAAACAGAGGGCAGAGGACAGAGATTTTTTCTGACTTTTGATCTCTCATTGCAGAGGTTAACGTGAAGATATTAATGATTGGGGACGTAGTAGGAGAGCCTGGAAGACGCGCGGTCAGAAAAGGCATCGCTTCTTTACGGAAGCGCGAACAAATAGATTTTGTGATCGCTAATGGTGAAAACTCTGCGGGAGGCTCAGGAATAACCGCTAAAATTTATAATGAACTTATCAGCTGCGGTGTTGACGTACTTACCTCAGGGGATCATATTTTTAAGAGAAAGGAAATAGTCGAGATATTGAATTTCCACGAAAGATTGATTAGGCCGGCCAATTATCCGGATGAGGTCCCGGGCAGCGGATATGTTGTGGCCAGGGCCTCCAATGGCGAAAAAGTAGGCGTGCTCAATGTAAACGGCAGAGTTTTTATGGAGCCCCTCGATTGTCCTTTCCGCAAGGCGCAAGAGCTGATTCAAATAATCAAGAAAGAAACTCCGATCATAATCGTTGATGTCCATGCGGAAGCAACCAGTGAAAAAGTTGCCATGGGGTGGTATCTTAACGGCCAGGTAAGCGCGGTATTAGGAACTCATACCCATGTGCAAACCGCGGATGAGCGCGTTCTTCCTGAAGCAGACCATACAGCTTATATCACAGATGTGGGCATGAGCGGTCCGATCGATTCGGTAATAGGCAGAAAAGTTGAGCAGGTACTTCCGCGGTTCTTAAATCATACTCCAATGAGATTTGAAGTTGCCGATAAAAATGTGCAGCTGCAGGGAGTTATTATACAAGTAGATAAGGATAGCGGAAAAGCAGAGGCGATAAAAAGAGTGCAAGAAAAAATTTCATAATAATACGCGTATAGTTTTGGGAAAATACCGATGTCCTGCCGAATTATAAATAATCCTGTAGGGACAATTAAATGTTTAAAAATAAACCTATATCAATTCACTTCACACTGGCCGAAACCCGCGCCATATTTGGCACAGCTTCCGGCAGGTTAGACGAAAATTGTTGAAAACTCATCTGTACATTGTATAATAATCTACACTGTCTTTGTTTAAAAATTCAAATTAAAAAACACATTATATTTATATTGCTGATTTTATTAAACCCTGATTTAAAAAAGAGGTGGAAAATGACGGATAAACTGGAAAAACTTACTAAGCGGATATATGACGAAGGCATTGGAAAGGCGAAGGAAGAGGCAGAAAACATTATTAAAGCGGCTGAGGCGGAAAAGAGAAAGATCCTGCGCGCGGCCAGGGAAGAGGCACAGGATATAACCAATGTTGCCAGGAAAGATGCTGATGAGCTGAAACACAGGGTAGCTTCTGAGGTGCGCATGGCCAGCCAGCAGTCACTGGCCTTGCTCAGGCAGAAAATAACCGATTTTATATGCGTAAAGGTATCGGAGTCTTCTGCTAATGGTTTATTCGATGATCCGGATTTTTTAAAAAATATAGTTGAAACGGTTATGAAAGAATGGGTGTCCTCCGAATGTAAAAGAGGACAGGTATTTTATATAAAATTTCCGAAGAAGATGCAGGCACAGATCCAGGATTATTTCCTGGAAAAGGGTAAAAAGGAGCTGGATAAAGAACTGAAGATCGAATTTGACGAAAAAATAAAAAGCGGCTTTGTAATCAGCCCTAAAGACGGCAGTTACAGGATTGGTTTCACAGAGGAAGATTTTAAGGCGCTTATAGAATATTTTTTGCGCCCGCGTGTAAAGAAATTTCTTTTTAAGGATGAATCTAAATAATGAGCAGACATTATTACTATTTTATCGCGTCTCTTCCCCAGTTGCGCCTTGATGATTATAAAGAGCCTTACCGCGTGGATGAATTTGTCTGGGAACTTCGTGAGAATCTTACACCTGTTCACAGCGCGTATGTGCGGGATGTCCTGCGTGTTTATGATAACGCGCATATCGTGGATTGCGTGCTGGAAAACCAGAAGCCTTGGGTTTTACACAAAGGCAATTGGACATTTGATGAGTTTAAGAAAAAAATGCCTTTTAGCGAAGACGATACTGATGTTTATATAGCTTGTTTTATGAAAGAATTCAGCCAGCTCAAACAAAATACCCGGAAAATTTCAAGAGTTGATATCGAAAGAGTGGTTTGGCAGATGTTTTATTCTAAAATGATCAACCATGATAACAACTTTATCCGCCGTTACTTCTCTTTTGATCTGGAGCTCAGGAATGTTCTGGCTTGTTTAAATAAGCGGAAATTTAACCTTTCTCATGATATTCTGATGCGTGTAGGCGATAACGGCGTAATGGACAAATTGAGTTCATCAACGGCTACTGACTTTGGATTATCCAAAGAGCTGGATTATATCCCGGGATTGCTGGATGCTTTTTCAAAGAAAGACAGCGTTAATATTGAAAAATTCACAGACCAGCTGCGCTGGGAAATGATTGACCAGATAAACTCACTCGCTTATTTTCAGATCGATGTTTTACTGGGTTATCTTATTAAGCTTATGCTTGTGGAGCGGTGGATATTTCTTGATGAGGTCACAGGTAAAGAGGGTTTTCAAAAAGTAACGGAAATTAAAACAGAAGAAGTATATCAATAGAATATTTGTGGAGGAATCATGGCGACAAAAGGGAAGGTTATTGGTGTTGTCTCTAATCTGGTAACAATAGAAGTGGACGGGCCGGTAAGTCAAAATGAGATCTGTTATATTGATTTAGACGGTATAAAGCTTAAAGCGGAGGTTATTAAAATTCATGGAAACCGTGTCTTTACGCAGGTCTTTGAAAGTACACGGGGACTGCGTTTCGACTGTCCTGTAGAATTCACAGAGCATATGCTTGAGGTTGAACTCGGGCCCGGCCTTCTTTCGAAAAAATATGACGGCCTGCAGAATGATCTTGAGGCAATGAGCGGGGTATTCTTGAAAAGAGGAGAATTAACAGCGGGATTTTCTTATAAACAAAAATGGGATTTTGTTCCGGTTGCCTTGATAGGCGACCGTGTTAAAGCGGGGGATTTTCTCGGTGAGGTCAATGAGAACTGGATCAAACATAAAATTATGGTGCCTTTTGCACTTGTTGGTTTATGGCAAATAGAATCAATCGCCAAAGAAGGCTCATATACGGTAAAAGATACCATTGCCGTGTTAAAAGACAAGGACGCTAATAAACAGAAGATCAGCATGATGCAGCGCTGGCCGGTAAAAGTACCGATTCGTGCCTATACGGAGAAGCCTATATCTTATAAGCTGCTTCAGACAGGAATCAGGGTTATTGATACGGTAAATCCCATAGTAGAGGGAGGCACAGGATTTATTCCCGGCCCCTTTGGGTGCGGCAAGACAGTTTTGCAGCATATTATTGCCGCTAATGCCCAGGTTGATATGGTAATTATCTGCGCTTGCGGAGAAAGAGCGAATGAGGTGGTGGAGATTTTTAAGGAATATCCGGAACTCAAAGATCCGTTTACCGGCCGCAAACTTATTGAACGCACGATTATTATTTGTAATACTTCCAATATGCCCGTAGCCGCGCGGGAGGCCTCTGTTTACACAGCAGCGACAATTGCCGAGTATTACCGTCAAATGGGGTTGAAGATATTACTTCTGGCGGATTCAACATCGCGTTGGGCTCAGGCATTAAGAGAGATGTCCAACCGAATGGAAGAATTGCCGGGCCCGGACGCTTTTCCCATGGATTTGACGGCGATTGTGGCTAATTTTTATTCAAGAGCAGGCCTGGTGGAGCTCTCTAACGGGCAGACTGGATCGATCACCTTTATCGGAACTGTTTCTCCTGCCGGAGGGAATTTAAAAGAGCCGGTAACCGAATCGACAAAAAAGGTAGCCCGCTGTTTTTATGCTCTTTCCCAGAAACGCGCTGACAGCAAGAGATATCCTTCGATAGATACAATAGAAAGCTATTCCAAATACCTTGAATACAAGGAAGTGCAGGAATATATGGAGGAAAACCTGGAACCGCATTGGATCGAAAAGGTTTTATATATCCGCGACGTCTTACTTAGAGGAAAAGAGGCAGATGATCAGATAAATATTTTAGGCGATGACAGCGTGCCTGTTGAATATCACGAGCGTTACTGGAAATCTGAACTGATCGACTTCGGATTTCTGCAGCAGGATGCTTTTGACGATGTTGATAAAGCGACACCAATGGACAGGCAAAAATACATGATGGATGTTGTATACAATATTTGCAAGGCAGACTTCAGATTTGAAAATTTTGAGGGAGTTGCCGATTACTTTAAAAAAATCATAAATATAATAAAGCAGATGAATTATTCTAAATTTCAAGAGGAAAAATTTAAGAAGTTTGAAGATGAACTGCAAAGCACTGTAATGGAACGAAAGGTTAATTGAAAAGAAATTAGCCTGGCGAGGTTTAATTCAATGAGACTTAGAGCTTTTATCAGCATAGCTGAAAAAAACTCTGTAGTCGAATTGACCCTGAACGACCGAAGGGAGTCGAAGGGTCTCGGGTTTAATTCCCCGCAGCTTGCTGCGCAAAAGTTATGAGGGATAAACCTTCGATACCCCGTAGCTTGCTGCGGGGTA
>DAOVNL010000180.1 GCA_030630245.1 Candidatus Omnitrophota bacterium
ATGGTTCGGGGCAGAAAAAAAATATGTATTACGTATATGCTTTAATCAGTTTAAAAGATGGGAAATTCTATCTTTGAATTTACCGAGGATAGGGTAATTTTTTGTCATACCCCCCCCATATTTTCAATAACATATATCCCCAGATATGAATTGTCTATTTTTTGTGGTTTATGTGGTGGGAATGTGGTGGGCGAGATGTTTCATTCTATTTATGAAATCACCAGCTATGATACGCAAGCAAATGCTAATCATATAAAATTTACTATACTTGATGAAAGTCAGCATAGTTCTTGACACTATGAAGAGCGCAATTGAGTTGCTTTTTGGGCTGCTTTTTGGTATAAATGGGATTGTTGAGTAGGCAAGATCTTGATATGTGCGGTAATTTCGGAGGCACATTTAACATGCTCAGCCCGTATATTTAATATGCTTAGAAAAATGGCTTACGGAGAAATCCCTCCCAGGCTGGACGGACAAAACTAGAATATAGATAAACCCTATGGACTCTATACAAACTGTTTTTATTCATACCGCAAAACGCTTTCCCCGGAAGATCGCCGTTGCTCAAAAAATTGACAGGCAGTGGATGCGGATGAGCTTTAGCGAGCTCGGGGAGAAGGTAAATGCGTTGTCCGGTTTTCTAAAAGAAAAAGGAATAAAAAGGGGAGACCGGGCAGGCATAGTTTTGGATAACGGCTGGCAATGGGTGGTTATATTTTTTGCTCTCATGAATAGGGGGGCTATCGCTGTGCCGGTAAGCCCTGAGGCTAGCGCAGAGGAGATCAACAACATTATTGCCGATGCTTCTCCTGCGCTTGTGTTTGTTTCAGAGGGAATTGCCGGAAAACCGATCAACTTAGCAGAGATGATTTCTATAGACAGCGAGATCTTTGACCAGGCGGTCAACGCCCGCATCGAAGAACAGGCACCGGCAGAATCGGAAGAAGATGATATCGCTTGTATCTTGTACACCTCAGGCACGACAGCAAAGCCGAAGGGGGTAATGCTGAGCCAGAAAAACCTGACGGCTAACTGCAATTCCATGGCTAAACTAAACCTGGTCAAACACAAAGACCGCGTTATTGCGATATTACCGCTGCATCACGCCCTTGCCTTAACGGTAACGCTTCTCTTGCCTGTTTTATACGGCTTTACGATCATTTACCCGCAGACTTTAAAAGGAGAGGAATTGCTGCAGGCAATGCGGGAACAAAACCCGACCATATTTTTGGCTGTACCGCAGATATTTTATTTGTTTCATCAGAAAATCAGGGAGAGGTTTAGTAAAACGCCCTGGTTTTTAAAAATAATAGTGCAGTTTATTCTGCAAGTCAGTTATTTAATCCGCAGGATGAGCGGGCTCAATCTTTCCAGGGTTTTGCTTTTCAAACTGCATAGACGTTTTGGCCGCAGTATGCGGCTGTTTTTAAGCGGCGGAGCCAGACTTGAGCCCAAAGTTGCAACTGAGCTGTATAAATTTGGATTTACAATCATAGAAGGGTACGGATTAACGGAAACCGCTCCGGTATTGACGATTAACTCTTACACAAGACCTAAGTTCGGGTCAGTCGGCAAGCCGCTGCCGGACGTAAAAATAAGGATTGAAAACAAAAACGAACAGGGTATGGGTGAGGTTGCCGCGCGGGGACCAAATATCATGAAAGGATATTACAAGAATGCCGCCCAGACGAATGAGGTTCTCAAAGATAACTGGTTTTACACAGGCGACCTTGGTTATATTGACAAGCAGGGAGATCTTTTTTTAACCGGCCGGGCAAAAGAGGTTATAGTACTCAGTTCAGGATTGAATATTTTCCCGGAAGAGATAGAGGCTCTATATTCACAGCGGTCTCCGGTTAAGGAAATGTGTGTTTTTGAGGCGCCTTCGCGCACAAAACTAAAAGACGCTTCCTTGCTTTGGGCAATAGTTGTGCCGGACCTGGACTATTTTAAAAATATCGGGGAGGTAAACCTGAAGATTGTTTTGAAAGATAAGTTTGATAATATTTCGCGCGCGTTGCCTGAATATAAAAGAATCCGCGGTTTTTCAGTAAGCCTTGAAAGCCTGCCGCGCACATTACTTGGAAAGATCAAGCGTTTTGAAGTTAAAAATTCATATCTCTTAAAAGTAAAAGCCGCGCGGAAAAAATCAGCAGCTCCAAAAGATGCCGAGCTCTCAGAGCAGCAGATGCAAATAATGTCTTCAGATACGGGGAAAAAGATTGTCGCCTATTTAAAAGAGCATACGCAAACCGATACGCGGTTCCTGCCCGGGGATTTACTGGAGCTGGATCTGGGGCTGGATTCACTGGGCAGGGTGGAGCTTGCCAGCGGACTTGAGAAAACATTCAATATAAAGATAGACGACGAAATAATCGGCAATGCTTTTACCGTAGAGGATTTGATCAAAGGCATTGACGCGCTGCTGGGCAAAGGAGCAGGTACTTTGTCCGATGAGGAGCGCGGGTGGCATGCTAAAGAGCAGGTATGGAGTAAGCGGCTGAAAACATTGCCGGGAAAAGAGAATCTGGACAAGATTGATCTGTTGCCCGGATTTGGTTCGTGGTTGATAGGAACGGTGTTTATTGAGATCATAAGAGCGGTTTTGTTTATCTTTTATCGCCTTAAGATCAGCGGCAGGAGCAATGTTCCCCAAAAAGGCCCGTACATAATTTTTGCCAATCATACCAGTTATCTGGACGGATTTATTCTTGGATCAGGGCTGCCTTATTATGCGCGCATGGATATATTTTTTCTCGGGTTCCGGGCATATTTTAATGTGCCTGTTGTGCGTAATTTAATAAAGATCGGCAGGATCATTCCGCTTGATTTTTCCACGCATTTGCTGGAGTCGCTGCGCAGCAGCTATTATATTTTAAGCAGCAATAAAAATCTCTGTATGTTTCCTGAGGGCTCGCGCAGCTTAGACGGGCAGGTCAAGCCCTTTAAGAAAGGTTTTGGCATCTTAGCCAAAGAAAGCGGGGCTAAGCTTGTGCCGGTTTACATAAAAGGCGCCTACGAGTCCTGGCCGCGCACCTCGAAATGGCCGAAACTGCATCCTCTGCATATCAGGTTTGCCC
>DAOVNL010000045.1 GCA_030630245.1 Candidatus Omnitrophota bacterium
CAGCTGTTGCTGTCATCTGAAAGTAATTGTCGAAAAGACGCTCAAATCCTGTTGTCGTTGGATTATTTAGGTAAATGTCATCAATGATTTTGAAATCGCCTGCATAGCCATAAGGTTTTCTAAGGCTCCATTCGCAATAATCTCCTTTCACAAACAACATCCTAAATCTGTTTATAAACATCTGCTTCAGTTTATACACTTTATTTTCATTCCCAGCAGCAAAGTTAACTTTTTCAAAATTCATAACATCACGAAAAATTTCATTTACTTTTTCGTTAAATTCACTTTGGAATCTTCCCCATTCCTCCGGCCTTTTAGTAAGATAGGATTCAATCTCCTGTGCCCTTTTTAGATAAAGTTTGACACTTTTCCTGAAAGACATTTTCATTTCGTTTATACTAAGATCAGTATTCATATCTTCATTCCCTTGGAAACTGTTGAACAGCAGTAAAATTTTATTTAAGCGCCCCTTTTACTTTATCCACCAACTCGTTCATATCAAAAGGCTTATAAATATAGGCAATAGGTTTCAGAGCTAATGCCCGCTTTTTAATGTCTTCATCGGCATATCCAGTGATAAAAATAGTAGGAATTTTCTTAAGATTACTTTCTTCTAAATTTTCATATATTGCTTGAATGGTATCCGCGCCATTCATCCCCGGCATCCGGATATCGGCTATGATTAAATCAAACTTTTCTTCTTCAGTCATAATTAACGCGTCCTGGCCGTTTTTTGCAATAAATACTTCGAAATTATTTTTCTCCAATAGTTTTTTAAGCGACCGGATAATCAATTCCTCATCATCAATAATCAAAATACGTTTTTTCATGCCAATTCCTCCTCTTTTAATAATCAGATAAGACTTTTTGCCCCTTTGTTTCTGTTTGTGAAACTTGAGACAATTGGACTGTAAATACCGAACCTTCATTCAGTTTAGATTCAACTTTAATCACGCCCTTATGCCTTTCAATAATTGCATGGCAGATAGAAAGACCCAGTCCCAGGCCTTTACCAATATCCTTGGTGGTAAAAAACGGATCGAATATCTTTGCCTTGATTTCCGGGGGTATTCCTTCTCCTTTGTCTTTAATAGCAAGCTCTATCCATTCTTCGTTTTTTGCAAGGGATATGTATATAGTACCGCTTTTTTTTACTTTTTTAATCGCATCTTTAGCATTTAAGATTATATTTGTTACCACATGCTCTAACTCGTTATGATCACCCATCACTGCATATACACCGTTATCAACTTCAGTACGTACGGTAATATTTTCCTGCTCCAACTGATAGCCAACAAAAGAAATTACACTCCTGATGACATCCCGTAAATCTATCCTGGATACTTCCTCGGAGTCCAACGGCTTGCGGGCATAGAACATCAATTTTTTAACAATGTCCCGGCAGCGCTTGGAAGCATCTTCGATAAGCTGTAGAGATTCTTTGTCTGATTCATCGCTGATCGTATCAGATATTAAAAGCATCTGTACACTGGTTAATATCGCAGCCAGCGGATTATTTATCTCATGAGCAACACCGCCGGCTAATGTACCAACAGTTGCCAATTTTTCCGCCTGAATTAGTTGTTTTTGCACTTCCACAAGCTCCTTGGAACGCTGCCTGACTTGTTCTTCCATATTTTCATAGAGCAGGGAGTTTGATATAGCAATAACCGACTCATTTTTCAGCGTATTTAAAAAATAAAAGTCCGAAGCACGGTAGCGCCGAAAATTTGCCTTTTTGCCAAGGTTAATCATGCCTAACAATTTCGTGTTCAATATCAAAGGTATAGCCACAATCGCCCCCGTAAGGTCAAAATAACGATTTGCCTCTTCTTTTATGGAAGCATACTGAGGGTCAATTTCGATAAATCCCCGATAGATAATCTTATTATTAGCAGTTACCCATTGTAAAAATTTATTATCTTTTTTTAAATCTACCGCCTTAGGCATTTGATTAACTTTATTACTCAGCACATAGTTTTTTTTATCTTCCCTATAAATAAAGATATCAATGCGCTCAGGATACAATGTATCGGCAATTGTGGTTTCAATCCGCTTAATAAGATTATCCAGCCCTTTTAAGTAAACCAAGTCTTCTGTAAACTTGATTAAAATCTTTTCCAGATTAGATTCCCGCCTTTTAAAGAGATGGTCTATCTTCGGTTGAATTATTCGCAAATAAAAAGTGAAAATCAAAAAACTTACCGTCCAGAAGATAAACTGTAAAATATTTGATTCACGCATATACGGCAGAACCCATTTATAGAAGAAAAAAACAGGAAAGACTATGAATGAAAAGCTTAACAGCCACAACGCGGTTTTGTGAAGTGCTGTTTCAATCTCAAATGCACGGTAACGGACAATTGAATATGCGACAAGGGATATATACGAAAAGATGGCAATATACCCCACGGGGAAAAATGTAAAATTAAAAAATTTAGAAATAAAATCAAACGAACCCATATAACCGATTAAAAGCGCAAGAACGATAAATTTTTTCTGCGTTTTCTTAGTAGCTTTTTTTTCACAGCGGTAGGCAAAATAAGTATTAAAAAAAGACACGGCATAGACAATGCTGAAACAAAACACAAATAAAAATGCTGCTTTTCCGTATATAGGATACAATCCCCAAAAATACCTTCGCATATCCGGCATTATAAAAATATCAGTGCCCACGGCTAATCCATAGAACAGGTAAAACAAAAAATATACTATGGGGATAAATATTTTCTGCTGTTTAAACTTTTCTGACCAGACTACAGAAAATAAATACAAATTTGGAGCAATACTTGCCACTCCAAAAAAAGTAAAATACTTATACCAAGTGTGCGCTACGGAAGGCGCCAGACACGAATACACAAACGGGATCGTAAACAGCCAAAACCCAGCACTGTAACATTTGAGAAAAAAGGAAATATTTACAATTGAAGTTTTATTTTGTATAAGAACAAAAGTACCGATAAAAAAAATAAAGATGCTCACTACAAATACCGGCACAGCGTAAGGATTGAAATAATAATTGGATATATTAAAGAACTGGCTAAACACTGATTGCCCCTTTTATGTTTTCTACCATATCTTCGTTTATCAATTTGTCTCCCCAGTAAAAATCCGCCAGCTCAAAACCGTGCTTCTGTCCCAATATTCTTATCTCGTCAATCTTCTCCGGAGTAATTTTTCCTCTTCCTATGCTGAAATTTTCATACCGCTTTTCCAATGCCAGAATAATCGCCTCAGCAAAGCATCCGTATATGGTATCAGCAGCAGGCAGGCCGGTATCAATAGGTAAGGAAATCGGTGTGGGTGTACGCGCTAAGCCGCCGGAAAAAATAAATATATCTTTCCTGGCGGTAAAGTTATAAGAAACGTTTTTGGGATATCCTACATCGCAAATTATCGCTCCGCGTTTGAACCAGCCGATATCTAATATAGACGCAGAGACACTGGCTGCGGCAATAATAATATCCGCGTCTTTTACGGCTGATTCGTTGTCCGTGGTGGCAATTACCTTTGCTTTACGTTTTTTCTTTAATTCTCTCTGCAAATGCCGCAGATTACTCTTTGTCCGTCCGGTTACAGTCAGCTGTTTTACCTTCTTTGCCAAAAACCTTGCGCAAGCGCTTCCGATATCGCCGGTGCCGCCGATAATCGCAACTTTTGCACAACCAATATCCATGTTTAAAATATTCGCAGCCTTCAGGACCCCGTCTATGGTCATGGCCGCAGTAAATGTATTGCCGGTAGTCACCGGCACATCCAGTTGAGCATTCATTTCCTGAGAAACTTTTTCTCCGACTATAGAAGTAAAACCACCCAGTGTTACTATTCCTACTCCGTATTTTTCCGCAAGTTTACAAGCCTTGATTACCTTGGAAAATACCGCCCATACATCTTGTTCTATCATCTCCGGAATAAATGTAGCGATAATAAAACATCCGTTTACAGCCTGTCCGGTTTTTGACTTGAAATCCAAAATGTCGTAAAGTTTAAAAGACGGTGTTGTATAAAAGAGCTGACTGAGAAACTCTTGTGAGGGCAGTTTATAATCCGGGTTGAGCATCTTAAGACATTTTTCCAGGTGATGAAAATTATAAAGATGTCCAATAATGCCAAAGCCGGCTATCTTTTCGCTTTCTCCGCATTTGTAACCGGCATATCTTAACGAAACTAACCTGCTGTCTATCCCTTCCAGTATTGCTTCAAAATTTCTAAGCAATAATTTCCGGACATAAGTTTCGGTAAAATCTTTAATTGCGGGAATATCGACTCTTAAATAAACATTGGCAGTAACCTCTGTCCCTTCGGGATGATCTTCAAACACCCATTCTCCTTTGAATGCCTGCATATCACCCTCTACCGCCCTGAAGTTAATCGTATTATGTTTTAGAGCAAGAGTATCTTCTTCTATCCAGGTAATAGGAATATTGTCAATCTCTATCCGCCATTTTGTTTTTATGTTATGATGGTCTTTTTGAATCACGGAAACTTCTTTCACGCAAGGTATATAGGCAGGAAATTCCCATACTCTGGTCATAAGCCGAATTACTTTCCACTTCCTGGCATGCATTACTCTGGTAACTTTTATTGTTGTCAGATGTTTATCCGGCATTTATAAGCTCCTTAACCGCATTTTTAATTTTAGCGGTACCGTTCTGGAGAGATACATCGTCAATAATCTGCTCGAATTCTTTCAAAAGATATATCGGCTTGCCGATTTTTATCCCTACCGGCATGAATACCTTAGGGAATTTAGCTCCTACCGGGTATGCCTTATAGGTGCCTGAAATAGCACAAGGCACAATAGGCCTTCCGGTTTTAAGCGCCAAAAGGGCAGTTCCTTTTCTAAATCTTCTAAGTTTTCCATCCCGGCTGCAACCGCCTTCAGGAAACAAACCGACAACTTCATTCTTTTTTAATAAAGAAACAGCTGTCTCTGATGAATTTTGGGTAGGGATAGCATCTATGTTTTTTAAAAACCACCTCAGCCACGCTACCTTGTAAAGATATCTTGCGGTTATACCGTAAATCTTTTTGGGCAATAATGCCACAAAAAACAAAGAATCTAACCAACTGGCGTGATTGGAAACGATTATAAAATTAGTTTTTTTAGGCAAATTCTTAACCCCCTCTACTCTGACCCTGTAAAGCGTATTCAATACTATTATAAATATCGCCTTGAATACCCAATAAAGCATGGTTTGTCTGCCTTGAGCTTGAAAAATGGACAAAACACCTCTTTTATACTTCCAAATTCCATTTCAGAGGTTTTGTCTTAAATTTTTTAATTTAATGTTTGTAAATATTATACTTACAAAAAATAAGAGTGTCAAGCGCGCTGATTTTTGATTTTTTCACTTTTCCCCGAAATAAAATAAACTTTTTATCACTTTAGTCGTTTCATAAGAAAAAAAGTGAAATACTCAACAAACACCCCTTTTTGCAAACGGTTATTTCTTTTATAAAATCTTACAAAAAGAGATTATTTAATTATATAGCCTGATCAACACTTACAATCTGAATACTTCCAATTTTCTGTTCTGTAGATATAGATGAAAAAGCTTTCACTGAAGTAAAAGCCGCTGTTAATTGAGTCCCAATTCGACTAAAGGCAAATTTTATATTCGGAACAATCTTTGCCCAGGTATTTGGATTTTTACTTTTATATCTTTGTATCGCGTTATAATATCTCCATAATCTCAGGAAGTGAGTTTTGGTTTCATCATTGTATTCCCCCCGGCCATTACCCTCTAGCCAGCCGATTTTCTGGTAAGGATCAAAATATTTTTTTGCTTGTTCCTCAGGACTCAATTTTCTTACTTCAAATACTTTCAGCGGTACAGGCCCGTATTTTCTGATCATCTTAAGAACCATGCCTTCTCCGCGTCCATTGTAAGCCGCGTTCAACACTGCTGTACTAAAGTACATGTACGGTTTTACCGTACTGCTGGTGGGAACAAACTGCCATCTTTTGTTCTTTGAACTATATACCAACCCTTTTGTTTTAAAAATTCTGGCAAGATTGGCATAACTCAAATATGCTACTGTAATACCTACTCTGCGTCCGTATTCAGGTTCATTTACTCTTTTCCAATCTATTTTGTGGCTGCCGATTAATTTTACTGCCGTAAGATATCTCTGGCGATATTTACCTTTTTTATCTCCCTGCTTTTTCCATTCAGCCAGCTGTTCGTTTATACTTCTCACTGTACCAGGCATTACCTGCATCGGGCCTCTGGCACCAGGGACTGATTTTACCATGTCTCTAAGGTCAGTTTCCGTCAAATCAAGTGCCATGATTATATCAACCGGCATGCCTGTTGATTTTAATAGCTTTGTTAGTTTACGATAAATTGTTATACGTTTTTTAGTAAGAAATTTTCCCACATTTTCATAAGCACCATCAGAACTTAATCTCATTTTTTTATCAATATGTTTCCACATCGCGTCTTTTTCCTGATCAAGCTTAGTTAGCCTATATGAGGCACGCGTTTCTTCTGCGGCTTTACTTGCGCGCAATCTTTTTCTTAGCTCTTCAAATCTTTTTCTTTTTTCCTTGGTTAGATTATCTGCCGAAGATTCTCTCGCAAGTAAAGGTGGAACAACTAATGCCGCAGCGAATAATATCGCG
>DAOVNL010000020.1 GCA_030630245.1 Candidatus Omnitrophota bacterium
AAAAGAAAAACAAGGAGGATCATAAATGAAAATCTCTCTGCTTCGGCTTCCGGCCTGATCAGCGCGATGATTTTGGGGGACAGGAGCCGGGTGCCGCGTCTTTTTAATAAAGCATTACAGCGCTCAGGTACGGTGCATGTGCTTGCGGTATCCGGGCTGCATACTGGAATTGTTATAATTTTTGCGCTAATGTTTTTTAGTATATTTACGCTGCATTACCGGCTCAGGTATATTCTGGTAATGGTGATTCTTGGTTTTTACTGTTGGTTTACCGGAAACCGTATCTCGGTTTTCAGGGCGACTATAATGGGCAGCGTTTTTTTGCTGGGCCAGGTGATCGATCGTGATTATGATCCGCTTAGTGCCTTGAGCCTTAGCGCGCTTATTATTCTTTGGATTAACCCTGCCGAGCTTTTTAATGCCGGATTTCAATTGTCTTTTTTAAGTGTGCTTTCAATTTTTCTTTTATCCGGCAGAATAATTAAGAGCTTTCCTGAGAAGTATAAAGGCGCGAAGGTACCGCGTGTTTTTGTACAGGGGATTAGTGTGTCGCTTGGGGCATGGATAGGCACTGTCGGGATAGCTGCTTATTATTTTAATATTTTCACGCCTGTGTCTGTGATAGCAAATTTAATTATTATTCCTTTGCTTTTCCTAATCATTTTAAGCGCGGTATTGTTTATTTGCTCAAGCCTGCTTGTCCCCGCGTTTGCTCCGGTTTTAGCGCTAAACTGTGAATTTCTTGCGCTTTTAATGTATAAGGTTAATTCTTTGCTCATCGCTATCCCGGGAGCTTATATAATGCTTCCGGACATTGCTCTTGAGCACGTATTTGTGTATTATACTATTTTGCTGATACTTGTATTGAGGGGACGTTCATCAATGTATCAAATAGTTGACATAGAAGATGAAATATTATAAAGTTAATATATGCCACGTCAAGCGAGAATAGATTATCCTGGAGGACTGCATCACGTAATCAGCCGAGGGATAGAGCGAAAAGCAATATTCCAAGAAGAAGCTGATAAAGAAGCCTTCCTTAAACGAATAAAAGACCAGTTAGCCAAAAGCAGCATGCAAAGTTACGCATGGTGCATTATGGGCAACCATTTTCATTTGTTATTGCAAACCGGAAGAACTAGATTGTCTGAGTTTATGCGAAGACTATTAACGAGTTACGCGGTTTACTATAACGCAAAGCATAAGCGGAGCGGATATTTATTTCAAAATAGATATAAGTCGATAATATGTGATAAGGACAGGTATTTACTGTTGTTGATAAGATATATTCATTTGAATCCGGTTAAAGCAAATATAATACATATAGATAGATTGAATAAGTATAAATGGACAGGGCATAAGGAATTAATGGGAAATGCAACAGAAGGAATAATTGAACGAAAAGAAGTCCTTGGTTTTTTTGGGAATAGGCAGCATCAAGCACGGGAAAAATATATAGAATTTGTAAAAGAAGGGGTAGGTGTAAAAGAAGATTATGATGGAGGCGGGCTGATAAGGAGTGCAGGTGGAATCAGCGAGTTAACGAAGAGACGTTTTGATGAGAAAGAAATGTATGATGATCGAATTTTAGGGGATGGAGATTTTGTAGAGCAGGTATATGCGCAGTTGGATAAAGAGGATCAGATAAAACTGAAGAATGAGGAAGAATTATTGAATAAAATTAGCCGATTTTATGGACAGAAGAAAGAAGATATTATTGCAAGGCCGACCAAAGGAGTCCGAGTGGCTAGGAATGTGTATTTATATTTAGGTAATAAGTATTTATCTAAAAACGTAACAGAATTAGGAAGGCAGTTGGGAATAAAGCAGCCGGCGGCAAGTATGGGGTTGGAAAAAGGGATGGATGAGGTAAATAGGATAGGTGGGGCAGCCAAGATATTGATATAAATTGATGTTTTGATGAACGTCCCCTCAAGTTCTCAAGTTGTTTGACATCTATGGGGTGTTCGTATATAATAATTTTTTAAGGTTAAGGAGATAAAATATATAACATGGAAAAAGTGATTTTTTTAGACAGAGATGGTGTAATTAACAGGGACAGAAATGGTTATGTTCGCTCATGGGCGGAGTTTGATTTTTTGCCCAATGTTTTTGCCGCTTTGCGCCGGCTTTCAGTTCTCGGATATAAAATAATAATAATTTCAAACCAGGCCGGTATCAGTAAGGGGCTTTATACCGAGGCAAGTCTTGCCGAAATGACGGAAAAAATGCTTGAGAGGATCAGACGAAACAGCGCTTCTATTCATGCCGTGCATTACTGTAATCATTGCGATGAGGATAATTGCTTATGCCGAAAACCAAAAACCGGGCTTTTTAAGCAGGCGCTTTTGGGCAAGTCCGTGAATTTAAATGAAACTTTTTTTGTCGGGGACAGTCAAAGGGATGTTGAGGCGGGTAAGAACCTTGGATGCAAGACGATCCTTGTGCTCAGCGGCCATACTAAAACGGAACAGGAAGTGGCGAATTTTAAATTCAGGCCGGATTTTGTAGCAGTGGACCTGCTCGACGCGGTTGAATCGGTGATCGAGAAAAATGAAGAATCAAATAAGGGAATGTGAAAATTATGGTTATTATCGGAAAATTCATAGCAAGTTTTTGTGCTTTGCTTCTCGCTATTGATATTATCGGGCATTTGATCGCTTTTTTATCAGTGTCTGCTGAAATGAAACCTAAGCAGGTAAGAAAAAACCTGCTTAATTCTGTTTATTTTATCTTTTTTATTTCTATCGGTTTTATGTTTCTTTGCGGGCTTATTTTTGCCTTGACAGGTATCAGTCCTGTCGATTTGCAGATTGCCGCGGGGGTATTGTTGTTTGTTTTTTCGGTTTACGCGCTTTTGAGCAGGAAAGAGGAAATTTCTGTCGTGAAAAGCTCGACGCTATTTCCCGCGGCCGCGCAATTGATAATAAGCCCTGTGTTTCTGGTAATGCTGCTGGTTTTGATGAGCCTGAACGGCTTTATAATTACCCTGTTGTCTTTGCTTATAAATTTAATTATTGTGCTCTATGTTTTGCTCAACTGCTCAAAGCTGGTTGGGCTGCTTGAGCTCAGCGGCGTGAAAATTATATCCAGAGCTGTTAATATGCTGCTTTGCGCGTACGCGGTTATGCTGATCAGACAGGCAATAGCCGCTTTGATAAGCTAACAGGCAATGGTGCCTGATTTTGGAAATAATAATGTGAGGTAGAAATGGGAAAAAAAAGAGTAGTGCTGACATTTCCCCAGGAATTACTGGATAAACCGATCACTTATCATTTGATAAAAGATTATGACCTTATAGTAAATCTGCTGAGAGTCAAAATTACTCCAAAAGAAGAGGGGGTAATGGTCGTAGAAATTGAAGGCGATGATGATAAGTTTGAAGAAGGTGTTGCTTATCTTAAGAAAACAGGCGTAGCTATAGAGTCGCTTATTGAAGATATAAAGTGGGATGAGAAAAAATGCATTCATTGCACGGAATGTGTAACGGTTTGTCCTACGAATGCTTTTGTTGTTGACAGGCAGCTAATGAAAATAACCTTTGATAAAGATAAATGTATCGCATGCGGCTTGTGTGTTTCGGTTTGTCCGTACCGTGCGATGGAAATCGTTATTTAACAAGGGACTGATGAAATGGCGATAAGAAAGACAAATATTCTTGATTCAAAGGCGATACAGTCTTTGGTTAATGAAAGCGCAAAAAAGCAGGAGGTCCTGCCGCGGTCATTAAATGATATTTATGAGAATGTCAGGGATTTTTTTGTTTTTTCTGAAGATGACAAAATCGCGGGATGCTGCGCTTTGCATATTACCTGGGAGGACCTGGCTGAGATCAGATCTCTTGTTGTTAAGCTAGAGAGCCGCGGCCATGGTATCGGCGGAGAATTAATTGGGGCTTGTGTGAGGGAGGCGCGTGATTTAAAAATAAAGAAGGTGTTTTTACTTACGAGAAAGCCCGATTTTTTTAAAAAGTTCGGTTTTGGCGAAATCGAAAAATCATTACTTCCGCATAAGATCTGGAAGGACTGTACTTGCTGCGTGCTGTTTCCTGACTGTAATGAAATCGCGATGATGAAAGAATTATAAAAATCAGCAGATACCTGATGTATTTGTTTGCAGGGAGAAATAATGGGATATACGATCACAGAAAAGATTTTCAGTGCCCACCTAAAGGGCAAAAAAGTTAAGGCGGATGAATTTGTCTACGCTAGTGTTGATCTGGCTTTAGGCAATGATATTACAGCGCCTATTGCTATTGATCAGTTTAAAAAAATCGGCATAGGAAAAGTCTTCAACCGAAAAAAAGTTGTTCTTGTTCCGGATCATTTTATTCCGGCTAAGGATATTAAAAGCGCTCAACAGGCAAAGGTCTTGCGTGAATTTGCCGCGGAGCAGAAAATTGTTCATTATTATGAAGTGGGCAGGATGGGCATTGAGCACGCGCTTCTGCCGGAACTGGGGATCATCGAACCCGGCAAGCTTATTATCGGCGCTGATTCACATACCTGTACTTATGGAGCTCTGAGTGCTTTTGCCACGGGTGTAGGGTCTACGGACCTGGCTGCCGTCTGGGCAACAGGTTACTGTTGGTTCAAGGTGCCTAAAACGATCAAGTTTATTTACAGAGGAAAATTTAAAAAATGGGTTTGCGGCAAGGACATTATTCTTTACACCATTGGAAAGATCGGGGTTGACGGTGCTCTTTATAAGGCAATGGAGTTCACCGGTCAGGTAATAAAATCACTGAGTATGGATGAGCGCCTTACTATGGCTAATATGGCTATTGAGGCAGGCGGGAAGTCCGGGATAATCGCCCCCGACGAGAAAACATTTGAATATTTGAAAACGGTCAACGCGAAGCGCTATAAGGGTAAATCAGGACAGAAGCAGTTCATCAGTGATATGAAACGCTGGAAGAGTTTTTACAGCGACGCGGATGCTGAATATGAGACTGTTGTTGAGATCAATGTTTCTGATATTGAGCCGCAGGTGGCATTGCCGCATCTGCCGAGCAATACTAAAGCAGTCGGTAAGGTTAAAAAGATGCGGGTTGACCAGGTTGTGATTGGTTCCTGCACTAACGGCAGGATATCTGATCTTAGGATCGCGGCTAAAATACTAAAGGGTAAAAAAGTGCATCCTAAAGTGCGCTGTATTGTTTTTCCGGCTACACAGGCGATCTATCTAGAGGCTTTGAAAGAAGGACTGCTTGAGATATTTATTAATGCCGAGGCGGTTGTCTCTACGCCTACCTGCGGGCCTTGTCTTGGCGGACATATGGGGATCCTGGCTGAGGGAGAGCGCGCGGTTGCCACAACCAACAGAAATTTTGTGGGAAGAATGGGGCATAAAAACAGTGAAGTGGTCTTGAGTTCTCCGGCGGTTGCCGCCGCGAGCGCGATAACAGGATATATAAGCCATCCTGACGCAGTATAGTTTGATTGAAAACAAAGTTCAATTGCAAAAGAAAAGGAACAGGTTGATGAAAATTAAAGGAAAAGCCTGGAAGTTCGGTAATAATATCAATACTGATGAGATTATTGCCGCAAGATATTTGAATACCTTTGACGCGAAGGAGTTGGGAAGCCACTGCATGGAGGATATTAATAAAGAATTTCCGAAAAAAATAAGTAAGGGGGATATTATAGTTGCCGGGAAGAATTTCGGCTGCGGATCATCCAGAGAACACGCTCCGATCGCGATTAAAGGATGCGGGATTTCCTGCGTTATCGCGGAAAGTTTTGCCCGTATTTTCTACCGCAACGCGATTAATATCGGGCTGCCGATACTTATCAGCCAAGACGCCCCCAGACATATCAAAGAAAAGAATATAATCGAGATAAATGCTATTGATGGTGTTATTAATGACCTGACACAGAAGAAAACTTATTCGACCGATAAGTTTGCTGATTTCATGCAGGAGATAGTAAATTCCGGGGGGCTGTTGAATTGGATTAGAAAGAAAGGATTAGCAAAAAGATGAAGGTTGACCAGACTGAAATAGAGGTTGTGATTTTTATGCAAAACAGCCGGGTGGAAGGGAAGCTGCATTTGCCCTCAGGCGGCAGATTGACCGATTATCTGGCTTTGGCAGAAAGAAAATTCATACCGATTACGGACTCAAAAATATTTCTTATGCCCGGTAATGAGCTTCTTTACACCGTGCCGTTTTTGAGCTTGAATAAGGATTTTATTAATTATATATTCCCGAAAAATGAGACTGGGTAGCGAATAAAAAAAGGAGAATTCTTAAATGCGTAATATAGCTATAATACCGGGGGACGGAACAGGCCCGGAGGTTGTCGCGGAGGGCTTAAAGGTACTCGAAGCTGTAAGTAAGATTTATAACTTTGAATACAAAACAAAAATTTTTGATTGCGGCGGTGAGCGCTATCTTAAGACAAAGGAAACGATAAACGATGCTGAGATAGAAGAGCTTAAAACTTTTGACGCGATCTATCTTGGGGCAATCGGGCATCCTGATGTAAAGCCGGGAATTCTCGAAAAAGGTATTCTTTTAAAAACCAGATTTGCTCTTGATGAGTATATAAATCTGCGTCCGGTAACTCTCTACAATAAAGACTTCTGTCCTTTAAAGGATAAGAAAGAGGAAGATGTTGACTTTGTGGTCGTAAGAGAAAATTCAGAAGGCTTATATAAAGGAATGGGGGAGTTCCGGAATAAAGGTACAGCAGACGAGGTTGCTATCCAGACATCATACAATACCAGAAAAGGTGTTGAGCGCTGCGTAAGGTATGCTTTTGAATATACAAGAAAACGTAATAAGAAAAAAAATCTGACTCTTTGCGGAAAAACCAATGTCCTGACTTATGCTTTTGATTTATGGCAGAGGGTTTTTGATGAAGTAGCTATTGAGTATCCGGATATTACAACCGACTATGCTCATGTAGATGCCACGACAATGTGGTTTGTGAAAAATCCGGAATGGTTTGATGTTATTGTCACCGACAACATGTTCGGCGATATTATTACTGACTTGGGCGCTATGGTTCAGGGCGGGATGGGCGTTGCCGCGGGCGGCAATATAAATCCAGCGGGTGTTTCCATGTTTGAGCCGATCGGAGGTTCAGCGCCGAAATACACGGGAAAGAATGTGATCAATCCGCTGGCAGCAATTTGCGCCCTTGGAATGCTTCTTGAGAATATCAAAGAGGAAAAAGCAGCGCGGGCGGTTGAAGCGGCGGTGATCAATATCGTCAAAACTAAATTAAAGAGTCTGGCTGCGGGAAGAATGGGTTATTCTACTACTGAGATCGGTGACCTGGTTGTCGATAATCTTAAGTAATGGTTGTTAAAGTTTAACCCTGTATTAATTGATCAGACGGAAAATGGAATTTAATGAAAAAGAAGAAAAAATATAATGTAGCAGTTGTGGGTGTCGGCGCCGTGGGAGTACAGATGCTTAGAGTTTTAAAAGAGCATAAGTTTCCTGTGGGAACCTTGCGTGTTTTGGCACGTTCGCAGAGAAAAATAAAAGTGGATAACTGCGCATATGATGTAGAAAAAATATCACCCGATTCTTTTTGTGATATAGATTTTGCTCTTTTCGCGGGCACTGAGGGCGCAAAGGGAGCGGCAGTTACTTTTGCTCCGGAGGCGGTAAAGCGCGGCGCAGTAGTTATTGATAACGGCGCTGACTTCAGAATGAAAAAAAATGTGCCTTTGATTGTACCGGAAATAAACGGTAAGGATGCTATAATTAATAAAGGAATAATTGCCAATCCGAACTGTTCAACTATTCAGATGGTAGCGGCTCTCGCGCCTATTTACAGAAAAGCGGGAATTAAGAGAATAATTGCCAGTACTTACCAGGCAGTGAGCGGTGCCGGAAGAAGCGCCTTGAAGCAATTGTGGGAAGAAACCGGCTATATGCATAAAATTACCGATGTCCTGAGCGCGGCAGACAATCCTATGCAATGTGAGGCAGGTAAGGACAGGGCTTTTTTAAACCAGATCGCTTTTAATGTCCTGGCGCAGATCGGCGGGTTTCAGGAGCATGATTATACAACTGAAGAATGGAAGATGGTGCATGAAACGCATAAAATTTTTAATGACAAAAAGATCAAAATTTCCGCGACTTGCGTGCGTGTTCCTGTGCTCAATTCTCATTCTGAATCGGTTTATATTGAAACTAAAAAAACAATAACTCCAGGCGCCATTAAAAAGCTGCTGAGTAAAACTAAGGGTGTGGTTGTTATTGATGATCCGGCAAAGGGGAAATATCCTATGCCGGGTTTAAGCAGCTGCCGCGACGAGGTATTTGTGGGAAGAATACGAAAAGATCCGTTTGTTAAAAACGGACTATGGCTATGGATCGTCAGCGATAACCTGAGAAAAGGCGCTGCCACTAATGCCGTGCAGATAGCAGAATATCTTATTGGCAGATAGAGAATAAGTAAAAAGTAAAAAGTAAAAAGGTAAAAGTAGGGAAAAGCAAAAACCGAAGTTCGAGGGACGCAAATTAGTTCATAGCTTAAAATTAAGTAGTGAGTAGCAAGTAGCGAGAAAAACAAATATTAATATAAAGTAGCGAGTGGCAAGAAAACCGAAGTTCGAGGGACGATCACTCGCTTCGCTTGTTAGGATGAAGGACGCGGTTTTAAGTAAAAAGTAAAAAGTA
>DAOVNL010000136.1 GCA_030630245.1 Candidatus Omnitrophota bacterium
AGCCTAAGTTCTTGAAATGGTGCTATTCTTTCGTCAACAATATATGGTATTTGAGTTCCTCCATCTGCTCCATACATTGCAACGGTATTTCCACCAGCTAAATCAGCTTCTCTAATGAGTGCATATTCTCCTGCTGGAATAGTTACATAATAACTAACAGCAGGAATAGTAGTACCATCATCGAAAGTTTGAGAAGCACTGACAGCACGAACTTCCATTGGAGCTGAGCCTTCATTCTAAATTTGTATATATGTTTTTAATCTATAGTAACCTCTGGTAACTTTTTGTAACTCTTAGTGACATGTTTCCTAACTTTTTCCTTTTACCTTTTTACTTATAGTATTTATTATATTCCTGCCAAATACTCTCCATGGCGCTGACTGCGCCTGTTGATAATTTTATATCAACAATATCCGAAATTTCCGTCTCATCCGGATTGATCTCGACGGTCGGCCTGCCCAGGTGACTGGCCAGATACATCGGCTGGCTGATATAAGGAAACACGCTGGTTGTGCCTATAGAAAAATATATATCAAACCCCCGCTCTAATTCCCGCGTCAAGAGCGCTGTCTTATCATCATCAAGCCTTTCCCCGAAAAAAACCACTTTCGGACGGACAATATTCTTACACTTAGGACAAAGCGGCGGAATATCAATGCCGCTGTAATCATTCACCGTTATCTGCCACCCGCAACGCGTACAAAAAAGGTTATGATAATCCCCGTGGATATCAATCACATTTTTAGAACCTGCCTGATGGTGAAATCCATCGATATTCTGAGTTAATACACAAACCCTATCAAATATTTTCTCCATCTCGGCAATTATGCGGTGCGCATTATTACATAATGCCCCACGGCATTTTTCTTCAATGCGGCTTAAGTATTTCCAGGTTATCTCAGGATGCGATTTCAAAGTCTCTCCTGCTAAAGCAGTTTCGATCGGAATACCGTCTTCAGTCACGCTTTCATTGTATAGGCCCCCGATACCCCGGTAAGTAGGCAGGCCTGAATCAGCAGAAATCCCTGCGCCTGTAACAAAAAATACACTTTTACTTTTTTTTAAAAGCTCAACTACTCTTTCAATAGCATTATTGGGATTATTTTTGCCCCTCATCATTTTCTGTGCTCAGCAATTTGTTTTGATTTTCTTTTTCTTCTATACGCATAAAAATATAACAATAACTATGAAAATAATGCTTTTTTCATTACAATAAGTTATGTTTTTTAGTATAGCAACCCTCTTCGAAATACTCAACTAAAAATAAAAATATTTTCCCTCTGACTATTGCAAATAAACCCTCTTAGTGCTATACTTTAACATCTTTCTTACCAAATACTTACATTCAACTAAAACAGCCGGGTATTTAAATGAAAAAGCATACTTTCAAATTTTTGGTTATCTGCACTTTTCTGGGAATTATTAATACTCAGGCTGCGGATTCTTATGCCCTTTTGCGTACGCAAAAACATACTCTTTCACCTGCTATCTCAATCAATCAGGAAAATATCAAAAATATAATCGGCAACTTAAAGGATACCCCTGTTAAAATTAACACCTTTTCAGAAAAAGCAAATCCATTTTCAGTTAGACTCAAGCAACTTAGACTTGATGAGCTCAGCGATATAATCATTGAGCGCTGCCAAAGGAACGATTTCAGCCTGTTGAAGCTTGATTGGGATAAAAACCATTATGATTACCAGCAGTTTATAAAAGAAGCTGCTGCAATAAATACCGCGATAAATCACTTGATCTTCTCTGAAGATGTTTCTGAGGATATGGATTATGCTCTATTTTTAGAAAAAGCGGTCAATGCCCGGATAGAGATGATGAAAAAATATCAAGCCCCGCTTTCTGAAAAAGGCCTTAAATCTATTTTCTTTATAAGCCGGGCAAATAGCACTATAGAGCTTTTACGATTGCTCATGAACCCGCCTAAAGAATGGTTTGAGCCTTTGTTTGACCATAAACGCAAAGAAGTATTATTACGAGAATGCGTCCCCCCTCTTCTAGACTCTGGAACTTATGATCCCACTATGGATACTCCGCGAATTGTTGCTACCTGGGGCTGTTCTACTCAATGCGATCATTGTGATGGAGCTGCTGTTATTGAGATTAAATCTTTTCCTTGGATATGGATACAAGAATCGCAGGCACTAACCCCTAAATACATATCACGAATTAATCTTGCCCCATATCATAACGATCATTTCCGCGATTATTATGATATCGTTTATGATAAAGATGCCAGTCACATATATAAATTATTAAACAGAGAAATTACCTCCACTTCTGGATTTGCTCCAGGTTCTGTCGGCGAACGAGCATTAAAAAGAGTTTTAAAAAACGACAAGATGGGTTTATTTCAAATCAGTATTGCCCCAAGTGCCTGGATGCGAAGTGTTATTCAAAAGCACGGTGTTGAAGGTTATCTAAATTATCTTAAAAATATAGAAAACATGTTCTATAATGCCGGAGTTAGTTCCCTATTGCAATATGCAATTTTTAATTTTCACCGGATTGATGATCCCCCGGAATTAATTACGCAAATTATTAAGTTTTGCCAAGCTTTCAATAAATCAACTAGTAATGGAAGTATCCATGTAAGCGGCAGATATGTTCAATTAGAATCTAATGGGGAAATTAATTCCATAAATACAAAAAACAATTTAAATCGAATTTCCGACTATCCTGATGAACAGGATAAAAGAACTGCTCACTTTCTTTTTGCTGATTTAAAAAAATATTTTCTTTTACCTGATGGGCAATTAATTCGCGGAACTAATCCAAATGAATCAACTCTTATGCGAAACTATCAGTTCATCCCCGGGCTTGAATCAATCGGAAGAAGAAAGATCAACTGTCTTATGTGCCAAAGCCCCAATTGTAATGGAAAACCAAACACAAATTGTATTGGCCGCAGCAAAGTATTTAAATACTTAGGCCTTTCCGCAAGTGGCGGCTTTAAAAATACTTACTTAGAAATTGAAAACTCGATTTAAACCCGGAAAACCTCTTAATAAAAACATTGCTTCCAGAGTTTAATTTAAGTATAATTTATGAGGAGCAAGATGCTCCTTAGAATCTACGCAGCATAGAAGATCTTAATTGAACGCACCCCCATTTAAAAAAGGATTTGTTATGCCAGCCAAAAAAGCAAAAGTATTTGTCTTAGACACCAATGTTATTCTTCATGATAGTTCATGTATTTATCAGTTTAAAGATAATGATATCGTTATCCCGATCCAGGTATTGGAAGAACTTGATAAATTCAAAAAAGGAAATGAAAGTTTAAGTTTCCACGCCCGTCAGTTCACCAGGATTCTGGACGAGCTAAGCGGCGATCAAATCTTTGATGAAGGAGTAAGCCTCGGGCCTAACCGCAGCAGAATTATCATCAAACTCGGGCAAAGAATACATGACAATCTTGCGCTTAATTTTTCCGGTGATGTGACCGATCACCTGATTTTAAACATTGCCTACTGCATGGCTCAAGATAAACCCGACCGGTCGGTAGTGCTTGTAAGTAAGGACGTTAATCTGCGCATGAAAGCCAAGGCAGTCGGGCTTATCGCGGAAGACTACACAAGCGATCATGTAAAGGACATTTCGGAATTATATAAAGGGTACCGCATCGTAGAAGATGTATCAGATACGCTTATTAACCGCATGTATAAGGAACCTTTTGAAATAGATAAAACAGAATTTTCCTCTAAGCGGGAACTATTGCCGAACGAATATATAATTATGCGTAACGGCAAAAAATCCGCTTTGGCGCGGTTTGATTCAGAAACACAGAAAATACACCGCGTGCAGAAGGTTTCCGCTTACAGCATTACCCCGCGAAATGCCGAGCAGATATTTGCCCTTGACGCGCTCATGGACCCAAAGATA